>JAUILM010000506.1 GCA_030432855.1 Bacteroidia bacterium | reverse complement strand
TTATATCTGGCACACGCATGAAATTCCATAATATTTTGATGGGTATATTTGATGCCCGCCAAACTGGGTATCTTCTCCTCTGCTAATGCTAAGAAATCAAGCATAGAAAAATATCCACCCGTCAATACAGGAATATGGTAATAATAAAAGGGCAGATCAGGTACCGAATTAGCAACTTGCGCGCAAAAGTCCACTAATTTCTCCACAGAAGCTGGTCGGAAGTAATAGGGACAGAGTATAGAAATTCCATCCATTCCACATTCCGCAGCATGCTCAGCCAACTGTTGCATTTCTGAGACAGAAGTCCCGCCAAGCATAAAAAATGCCTGGAGTTTATCACTTTTCATCTCTGCCCACTTTTCCATTAATTGGATTTTTTCAGCAAAAGTCAGCGAGACGCCTTCACCGGTCGAACCACTGATAAAAGCACCGTTCACACCATTCTTCTCGTACAGACTCGCAAGCATCGGAATTTTCTCCAGATTCAAATTTCCCTTATCGTCCATTGGAGTGAAAGGAGCGGCAATCAATCCACTGAGTTTTGTCATCAGGTATTGTTATGTTTCGGCCTAAAGCTAACGAATAGAATCTTTGATATTGCGATCTAAACCTTTTGAATGAGAAGTTTTTCAAAGGTTTGCCAGCATTCATAGAGAGCTCTGGGTGTATGAAAACACCCTTTCCATTTACCACCCTTCAACGTGGTATGGGGCTTTCCATCTCGATGTAAGTACCCAAACCACTCTCCATGCACCGCATCCGGAAAATGCTGCCAGGTATACTGATGTACCAGTTGATACCCTTCCCAAATATCTGCACGTCCGGTGTGTAGGTACGCCCGGGACAGGGCGATAAGAGCTTCCTGGTGGACCCACCACAACTTCTGATCCCATTCCAACTGCTGTAGAGGAGCACCTTTCGCATCCAAAAAATAGAAGATGCCACCGTATCGCTTATCCCACCCATACTCTAATATCTGGAGACTTAATTCAGCAGCCCGGTTTATCAGTGCCGGTCTGCCCAGCTTTTTACCAATATCCATGAGGAACCACATAGCTTCGATCCCATGCCCCGGGTTAATGAGTCTCCCTTCGAAGGTGTCGAGGAATTCTCCGCCAGAACCATAATGCTCATGGATATATCCCGTGTGGTCATTAAAGGCAACATCCAGTATTTGATGTATACAATCTTCGAAAGTCTTCAGGTTTTCCTGGCTATCAATAATCCCTTCGAGCTCGTAGCTCAGGTAAGCGGTCATCATGTAAAGACCGAATGATTTCGAAGAACGACCACCTGTTGACTTTTCAAATCTGCCTTTTGGATGGTCAAGGCGTTGGAGAAATAATTGGTATGTTTTCCGAGCTATTTCAAAGCATTCGAGTTCACCAGAAGCACGACCATATTCACCGAAGGCCAGCGCCGCAAAGCAGTCTGAGTAAATGTTGAAAGCATGGGTAAGGGGTTTCCCTTCACGTGTAAGCGAAAAGTAGAAATGACCATCAGAGTCCCGACCATGCTTTTTTAAAAACCGAATTCCATTTTTCGCAATCTCCAGCCATTGCTCTTTTTTCTCGACACGATTATACAGCATCGAAAAGGTCCACACCTGCCGAGCCTGAAGCCACATGAATTTATCGGTATCATAAACTTTCCCCTTCTGGTCGATACAAGTAAAATACCCACCCCACTCCCAGTCCACTGAATGCTGCTCCCAAAAGGGAATGACATCTTCCAGCAGGCTTTGGCGGTACAGATCGCGATATTGCTTTATTTTTTCCAAATGCGTCTCTGGCTATCAATACTTAGATGACAATGATAGCGTAATTTTGGAGTAATGGGAGGTTAGGAAAAGTATCTAGTATTGGCCTATCAAATTCCTATTGCCCCACCCACTGGGTGGTAATTCTCACATAATTGCCCGGACTTGATCCAGGAACTTGTAATCGAAAAGTTAATCCATCCCCGGCAGCAAAAACTTGTGAATCAACTAAGTCTTCACACGAGTTGTTTCCTGCTGCAATGACACAACTGATACTCGTAGCAGAACCTTCATGAAATACAGTTATCGTCATTGCATCATCCGAAGTACCTGAAGAAAAAACCCTCAGCTGACTGAGAGTTCCTGCTGGCATAGGAAAGCGGGCTTGAATCTCTGATGAATTATTATTATTAGTCCAAGGCCCAGCATACTCATTGTTGGGAAAAATACTAGTACCTATCACGGATGGACTACCACTACTTCCTCCTCCACCTCCAACTTCGGTCCAGCCCCCGGATTCAGAGAAATAGTAGAATACCTCTAAATCTGTATCATAAACCAGTAAGCCTTCAGCAGGATCATCAATATTATCTCGTTGAGTTGTAGTCATTCGGGGAATTAAAACTCCTTTGTCAGTACTTTCAAATTCGGTAATAGCTGATGGATTCTGACCATAAGTCGGAGCCACTGCTGCGATGGTAAGAACAAAAAAGAGTAGAAGGGAAAGTGAATTTTTCATGTTTTTCAGAGTTTAATTGGACTAGAAAGATAACAAAATGAGGAACTCCAAACGAATGAGAGGAAATGACAAATTCCAATATGAGGATCGTTCTACTTTATGTATTACAGCCTTTCGAGTACCAAAGAGAAACGAATCAACTTACAAGTTAGAAATGCAGAGATTCCCTACTCAAACCCAAATTTCTTTAATCCCTCCTGGCTCAGTTTTATCGCTTCCAGGGGCTCCTGCCCATCAAAAGTCATGTCTTGCTCCACATAGTAATACTTCAAACCGGACTGCTCTCTTTGTGCCCAGATCTTAGCAAAGTCAATCTTCCCTTGACCAACGGGTGCGAAACGTCCCTGATCATCCATATCTTTCACATGCCATTCCCTGAAGCGCCCCGGATATTTTTCGAAATACAGTAAGGGATCTGCACCAGCAGCGGTCACCCAATAAAGGTCCAACTCAAAGTTGACCAGATCCGGGTTGCAGTTTTCGAGTAGATAATCAAAAATTACCACACCATCTTCATCTGCTTCAAATTCAAAAGCATGGTTGTGATAAAGCAGTTCCAGTCCTGCATCTTTCGCTTTTTGACCTAAGGAGTCTAATATGGAAGCCAGCTCTTCGGCCGTACCGTTCATATTCATCGTGCGTTCCTCCATGTTAAACTCAAACATACCCATGGGGGGAACGGGGATGACAAAGTATTGGAATCCCGCAGCCTTGACATCAGCCATCATGGCCTCCGCATTTTCAAAAGTGACGCTCCCCTGATGGGTACTTACGGGATCCAGGCCTAAACCTTCCAGGTACGACTTGAAGTCCGAAGGGCTCATTCCGTAAAACTTTCCAGCTTCATAACCTGCCGCCTCTACATACTGATAGCCGGCTTCAGCTACTTTCTGCAAAGTCCCCCGGGGGTCCTCCGCCATGGCATCCCGTACCGTGTACAAGGCCAGTCCTCCCAGTCCGCCTTCACTACTCTCTGTCATTTGTTCTTCTTCTGTCAAAGAATCCGATGGTTTGGGTGAGTCGTTGCAAGCGATAAAAAATGCGAAATAGACAGACAATGCCCATATACTAGTGCTACATCTTTTCATTCTCAGTTCCCTTTTAAGCATGTTAAAGGTACAAGTAGATTGGGAAAGCAGGCTATCTAAAATAGTTTATATCATTTCGCAGATCATCATAAAATCCAAATAGTCCTTTATTTATAGTCCTCAAGATGATCAGGTGAAATGATATTCCCATTCCTAGAAAAAGGATACCTATCACTGGATCATTCACCAAAAGTGATATGCCGATCACAGTAAACAACAGAATACTTGTCGTAAACACAAATTCAAGTGAAATGGGAGCACTTACAATTAAGCTTATTCTTACCTCACCACTATTTCGTGCAATTGTACCTCTGGCCTCCATGAGTGTCTTGAAACCCGAAAAATCGAAGAAATCCCAAATATCTCCAACGATTCTTCCAATTCGTACATCATCATGAACTTTGACGATCCGATACTTCCGGTTGTTTGACAACATATTAAGGGAGTCAAAATCCTCAGCCCAGAAGGAAGACAAATTGTGCTTGAGGAGAAGGTGATTTCTTTTAAATATCAATTTATTGAATTAGATGACTGGCACTACTTACTTTAACTCAAAGTCCCAGATCTTAGTTCAACCGTCCTTTTTGCCAGGTCCGGGACACCAGGGGCTTACTGGCGGCCACAATAGCCTGGAGCATGAAGGCAATACAAAAGAGGATAACCATTTCAAGATTAGAAAGCAGTGTGGATCCATAAACAATCCGTTGTGATTGATCGGTAAGTACCTGCCCTTCCTTGATTTGAATATTGGATAGATTGCGAAGATTAGATAACGCCTGAATAAAATTTGCATCGAACTGAGCCTGGGTCACTTCGATGTTTTGGTCTGCATGCAGATACTGATCCTCCAGTGCCTCAAGTGAAAAGATATTGGCCTTGAATTTCTTCAAGTGCTCCTCTTCTTCCTTCGTCAGAAACGTCTTGTCATAGTATTCCAGGAGTTCAGCAATAGCCTGATTGTGTGACTCCACTTCGGACTGGTAGTTGGCAAGACCCATTTCAGCAAAGTTGTCTGAAGCCAGTTTCTTCTGATACATGTGATCCGAAATCATGTAGATGTAACTCTCCACCACCAATCGATCATTAAAAACGGAGGAAAATGAATTGCCGAGTTTGTCCATGTGATGCTTACCCAGAAGAGAGGTTACCAATACGATGGCACAAACGACACCCAGAAGGGCGGCGGCCTTAAATTTTTGCTGAATACTATATGCCCACTTCATAAATCTCAGAGATTAACTTCTACTTTGCCTGTTTCACATTAAGTTAACAATACTAACGAAAGAACGCAAGACTA
>JAUILM010000505.1 GCA_030432855.1 Bacteroidia bacterium | reverse complement strand
TCCACTTCAGCGCTACCGGCGCCAGGTTTTCGACATTGGGAAATACTTTCCTGAGGGCATCGACGGCATCCAGTCCTTTCTCATAGTCTATTCCTGAAAAAGTTTCACCCTTGTCAAAGGCACTTCCTTCACGATTAAATAGTCGGTGATCTCCTTTTTCGAAAACGGATTGTCGATTAAATTTCCCGGTCAGCAATCCACTGGCCAGAGGGACTCTTACAATAATGCCGACATTATTCTTCCGGGCGAGATCAAAAAACAGTTCCGCAGGTCGCTGCCGAAACATATTAAATATGATTTGGACCGTGGTCACATTATCATATTCCATGGCTTTTATAGCTTCCTCAACTTTTTCGACACTCACGCCCAGGTTTAGAATTTTTCCTTCCTCTTTGAGGCGATCAAATAATTCAAATATTTCCGGGCGATAATACACCTGAGTAGGAGGGCAGTGTAATTGTATCAGATCCAGAGCCTCAAGCTTCATACGGCTGAGACTGTCTTCCACATACTTACGCAGGACCTCGGGTGTGTATCCCTCGTTGATGTGGGGATTGATTTGTCGACCACATTTTGTGGCCACATATATGCGCTCAGTCCTTGATCGTACAACCCGGCCCACGGCGGTTTCACTAAGCCCCATTTCATAGACATCTGCAGTGTCGATAAAGTTGATCCCCTGGTCTATAGCAGTATGGATTATTTGATCTGCATTTTTATTATTAAATGGGGAGCCCCAGGTTCCTCCTACTTGCCATGTCCCTAGTGATATTTCAGAAACGGTGAAGTCCGTTTTTCCCAGTTTTCGATATTGCATTTATCAGTGCTTTTGTGCTGTTGAATTGTAAATATATACATCCAACTCCTAACACCCTAAACCAGCACTCCTTCCTCGGCACCCAACATCCAACAATCTCCTTAAAGTCCAAACGTCACAATCCCACTTTTCTCATGTCGAAAATTTTCTCCAATACTGACAGCAATACTTACGTACTGTTTCCCGTCAACCTCGTATACCGCAGGCGTTGCAATCCCATTTCCGGGGAGTTCGTACTCCCATAATAATGCACCATTGTCCTTGTCGAAGGCACGGAACATACGATCCATGGTCGAGGCAATAAAAATTAGACCACCTGCTGTGACGGCTGCACCACCATAATTTTCAGTACCCATGTCAGCATCTCCTTCCTGTTGAAATTCAGGATGTCGACCCAAAGGTACTTGCCAGGTGATTTCCCCCTTATTTAGATCAATGGCGGTGAGGGTGCCCCAGGGTGGATCCATGAGAGGCTTGCCTTCACTATCCAGTAGATAGCCATGAGCGGTGACATTGCGGTACGTGGTAGATTGATCATTGATGGAGGATCCGGAGCTTGCCTGATCTTTGCCGGTATTATGTAAAAATGCCAGAATTTCTTCTTCATGGCCTTCGATGAGTGTGCGGAAGGCAGGCATGATACCGGCACCATTATTTATTTTTTCGATGATTAACGAGTCTGCCATTCTTTCTGCGATATTATGTAAAGCAGGGTTTGCCTCAATGCCTTGTTTCTCATTTCCATGACATGCGGCACAATAGGCAGTATATATTTTTTGACCGGCACTAAAGAGTGTTTCACCGGAGGTATTTATTTGATTTTTTACTTCCTTCATATGCCCGAGTTCCGGCGATTCATTGGCATTGATATACAGGACTCCACTTTCGGGGTCATAGGAAGCACCACCCCATTCGGCACCTCCTCGACTTCCGGGGAGTAAAAGGGTAGGTACAGTATCAACAGGTGTAAATAATCCCTGGGAAAAAATACTGTCTGGCAGATGGGTAGTAAATCGAACAAATGGGGGAGGACTGGTAGGGAAAGGCTGTGTGGGCCAGGCTTTTTCTCCCGGAATATTAGAAGGTGGTACCTCCCGCTCCTCAATGGGGAAAATGGGTTCTCCAGTCTCGCGATCCAGTATATAAATAAACCCTGTCTTACCGGGTTGTGCTATTGCATCAATAGAAGCTCCGTCTTTTTGGATGGTGACCAAATTGGGAGCTGTAGGAAGATCATAGTCCCAGATGTCATGATGTATGGTTTGATAGTGCCAGCGATAGTCCCCGGTACCTGCATCCAGGGCGATCACACTATTGCCGTATAGATTGCTGCCCTCCCGATCTGCGCCGTAATAATCATAGGTCGGTGATCCGGTAGGCACATATACGATCCCCCGGTCTATATCCAGGCTCATACCTGCCCAGTTATTAGCGCCGCCAGCGGTCAGGTAGGCGTTGGGCGGCCAGGTCTCATATCCCGGTTCACCGGGGTGGGGAATGGTGTGAAACGTCCAGACCAATGCGCCTGTGACCACATTATAAGCCCGTATATCACCTGGTGCAGCTCCGCGACTTTCCGAGACTGCTGAGCCGATAATGATCAAATCCTCGTAAATGATCCCTGGTGTACTTAGACGTACTCTTGCTTCACTATTCGTCCTCGCATCAAACGACAAATCAACCCTTCCCTCTTCTCCAAAGGAGGTGATCGCTGCTCCTGTCTTTGCGTCGACCGCTAATAGTTGATCCTGGATGGTGTATAATATGCGGGCATCAGAACCATCCGTCCAATAGGTGACGCCGCGCTTTACTCCATCACTTGGTCGACCATCCAGCGCATCATGAGACCATAGTACACTTCCATCGCCCCCATTCAATGCATAAAGTATACTGCGGGCCGAAAGTATATACATAATATCACCTACAATGATGGGGTTGCATTCGTATTTCCAAAATCGAAAGTTCTCGGTTTCGTCATCAGGATAGAATGACCAGACTTCCTTTAATTGCGAGACATTATTTTTTGAGATTTGATCCAGCCCACTGTAATTATTGGCATCTGGGCCACCCTTGTAGACAGACCATGCTCTGTGGTTTTGATTTTCATCTTTTTGACAGGCTTGAAATAAAATCGTAAGAAATAAGCAGTGGAGTAAAATTCCCTTGTATCGCATGGACCGTTTGATTGTCTGAAGACCGATCAACAAGATATCTATTTTGGCAAAGAGTTGATCGGAATTCCGAGCCTGACTTCCCATATTTCTAACCCATAGGACTGCCAGCAAAAGTAAGGGATACTCTTACTGGCTTTGGGGACTGTCTGATCCCAGCGACATAGTAAGTCGAAGAACGCTTTTTTCCAAAGCAAGAAAGCTATGGGGGATGTTTCCGTCCAGACAAATCAGATCGCCCTCCGCTAAATCATAATCTTTCTGGTTTACGGAAAATTTGATCTTTCCTTTTACTACATGTACTGTGATGGGCAGTCGAGATTGGTGCTCCCTCATGACCTGATCCTTGTTGATGTGAATGCTGATTTCTCGGGTGAAAGGAGTCTCCATGATAAGTTTGAGTCGCACCTTATCACCAAAGGTGTTATTTGAAAGAATATTACCCAATTTCATGTCGAATGAATTGCAATTTTGATTTGAAAATGTGAGCTATTGACCGGGCTCTCTCCATGGTTTTGTCGGCCACGGGGCCGACAAATAGTTCGGTGAGTGTTTCATTAAACAGGTCGAGCCAACGACTGAAGTGATCATCGCTTAGAGGTAAGGGAATATGGGCAGCAAACGGATTACCCTTGTAAAGTGCCTCACCAAAAATTAGCGTTTGCCAAAAGCGATACATTTTAGGTAAATGATGATTCCAGTCGACCTGGGCTATCTGATTAAATACCGGAGAAAGCAATGGGTCTTTATTGACTTTTTCGTAGAAGGTGTCCACCAAATGTACGACATCATCATGCGTCTTTATGTCCGATTTCATGGCTATTTGTTTTTAAGGATGCTGTGATACAAAGTATTGAAATGGCCAGCAGGAGTGAGAATAAAGTCATGGAGTGATAGTATAGAGAAATAAATCCCTTTCCCAACCAAAGCAACAGGCCCTGACCAAAAAGAAGTAACTCTGTTGCTATGATAGCTCCAATAAATAACAGGGCCGCTTTCTGACTGAATCTGTAGTTGAGTTCTGACCGGATATAGGCGAGCACGAACGTTGAAAGACAGCCCAACATCAGGAGGTGAATGAAGCCGACGGTAAAATGCTTGATAGTATAGCTGATCTTGGCAATAAATGGAAAAACTACGGCGGTCTGAATGATGATCTTAAGAACCAGAGCAATAATTGAAATTTTCAGTAGCACACGGCCCTGGGCTGGCAGTTGTGAAAGTACCTGGTTGGCCACATGTCTCACCGATGACCATAGTAGGTATAGTGCAAGCAACTGTAAAATAACGCCCAGACTATTGATGTAAAACATCAAATCCAGCGGTGTAGACCAGGTGACGGCCAAAGCAAAAGTGAGAAGGGTAGAGAGCGTCAAGGTACTAAACGCTCTTTTTGCGTAGCCGATATCAAAGGATATTTCTTTTTTTTCCAGATACCGGTACGCGATAGCCATAAGGGCAAAGATCATCCATCCATTAAACATGAAATGGAGATACCATTGAATAGCGCCATAGTACACGGCAGTACCTTTCCAGGAGGACATCATCAGGGGGCCTAAACTCCAGACCCCCAAAGAAGCAAGAAATAGAAACACCAGGGAGGCACGGAGAAAATACTTTGATATGACTCCTGACGTCAACTGAGTACTTGCCCGCCAAAAACGCCAGATCATGATATAAGAAAGCATAATATGGATGCCTGACACAGCTATGGATAAGGCAGCATATCCTGTCACCGGAAAAGTGAGTGCCATACCCGCGACCGTTAGCTGTAAGCCCAGAAATAGACTTTTGAAGGTGCCCCACTTCCAGTCGAAGACATGAGTGATCGTCAGAAAATACCCGGCAAAAAGCCATCCCAATAGCGCTACATGGGAATGTGCATGACGAACATTAGGAAAGGAAATCCAATCCGG
>JAUILM010000504.1 GCA_030432855.1 Bacteroidia bacterium | reverse complement strand
TTGCAGTTTTTAAGATTGGAATATGGTGGGTTTGTGCTTCTTAAGGTAGTAATTCTTTTTTAGAAACTTCTTCCCGATGGTGACATCTGAAATCACCAAAGCAGCCCCTAAAGCTGATCCCAATGGCGAGGCAGTGGTCCGAAGTTTTTGGTCGGGAAAGTGTGCTCCCAGGATCTCTACGTAGACGTCATTGTCTGCAAATCCCCCATCAACATATATTTTATTCACTGGGCTGGCTCCCATCGCTAATTTTATAGATCGAACCTGGTATTCCATCAGTTCTATCATCAGTTGATGATAGGCTTCTTCAAAAGAATTTAATCCGTTGAGATCTACACCAGTGTCAATCTCTCCCAGCGAAATCAGAGAGAATCTCTTCTCGGCTCTACTGACCAGATTTCGGTAAATCTCCGGATCAAACTTTATCCCCTTATCGTATCCACGTTCTTTCCCAAAATGCTCCAGCAAATACTTGACTTGATTCTTATACTCATTACCGAGAAATAATCTGGCCGCTTTCACCGGGCTACCATCGACTTGCATATAGCAGAGACAATCGGAGTTCAACTCAGACGAGGTCAAGAGCTCATCATTGTATGGATTGAGTGAAATACTCCAGGTCCCGGTTGAGATGAGAACAAAAGGCTTTTTCTCAGATCTTATATAGGGAAGTAAAGCCGCCGAACTGTCGTGTATCCCGACACCAATTCGCACGCGATTTCCGAGATATCTTTGATTGATGCTGGTATCGGCAGGTACGATAGGTGCTAGCTTTCGGTCGATTCCTTCTTCATAAACCCAGTGGTGATATTGACCTCTCTCATAGTCCCAGAATCCGGTATGACTTCCCAAACTGGTAAAATCACTCACCGGAATACCGGTAAAGAGATAACTCACGAACTGAGGAAAATGCAATGAATATTGGATGTGGTCAAATATGTCCGGTTGGGTCTTTTTGATCCAGTACAGCTGCAAGCCTGAGTTTAACATGCCGGAAGCGGGTGAAGCGGTCAGCGTGGATATTGTATCAGGATCACCATAGGTTGAATAATATTCATCCAGAATGTGCTCGGGGTAGGGTTTGGTATAGTTATATAGTGGTGTGAGTACCTGACCATTTCTACCCAAATGCACCAGACTGGCACCGTAGGTTGAAAAGTTAATGGCCTCCACTTCATACTTTTGAGATCGCATTACCTTCCCCAGTATAGACCGCAGCCATTTGATTAACTCAGGTAGATTATCACAAGGGTAGCCATCCTCGTCCTCCAATAATTCAAACTGTTGATAGTCGCGGTATACTTCCTGAAAATCCTTATCAAAAAGGAAAAACTTCTTGTTGCTCTTGCCAATATCAAAAACCGCAGTAACCTTCATGGTATTAGAGTCCGGTTGCCATGGAATCCACCCCTCTTTCCTCAATCAGAGAGGCCCGAATATCCAATTGACGATAGGTATCCAGTGGCCGGATAGCGGCTCCTGATTTTAGCATGGCAGCTTCCACCAGGGGCCTGACATCGGTTCGGAAGGCATCCTGTAGTAATTGCTGAGCTCCTGCCGTATCATGTCCTAACTGAAGCGCTTTCAATGCATCCTGATCTACCAATAATGCCTTTGCATAAGCTATCATAATGGCTTCCAGAGACTGGATAAGATCCTCCAGAGGGTCTTTGATGTTATGGCTGGCGTCGATCATCCAGGCTAAGTCAGGATTCCCTGCTTCGTTATTTGCCATACCAAACACCAGTTCATTAAAGATCAGAAAGAGCTGATATGGCTTTATACATCCTACTGTCAGATCATCGTCACCATACTTACTGTCATTAAAATGAAAGCCTCCTAACTTACCCTTTGACATCAGGGTACTTACGATCTGTTCAATGTTGGTATTGGGCAAATGATGTCCCAGGTCGACGAGTGTAAACGCCCGATCACCACATTCATTTGCCAGGAGGAAAGAAGTGCCCCAATCCTGAATAACTGTGCTATAGAAGTTGGGCTCGTAAGGTTTGTATTCAATGAAGATCTTCCAATCAGAAGGCATGGCAGCATAAATCGCATGCAGGCTCTCCTGGGTATTTTGCAATGCCCTCCTAAAATTTAATTGGCCAGGAAAGTTACTGCCGTCCGAGAGCCAGACCGTAATCGACTTCGAGCCCAGCGAAACACCATGTTTGATCACCTCGATGTTGTGATCCACTGCCTGTTGACGGACCGCTTTATCCTCATGACACAACGATCCATATCGGTAGCTATGTTCCTGATCACTTTGATCCTGGAAGGTATTGGAATTCACGGCATCAAAGATCAGCCCTTTGGAAGCTGCCAGTTCTTTGATAGCCGATGGATCCTCCGGCACGTCCCAGGGTATATGTAAGGAAATAGCCCCTGCAGATCCTGTCAATGCATGTAGAATACCCACATCACCTATTTTCTGCTCAAGGGTAGCAGGTGCACCTCCAAATGCAAACCTTCCGAATCGGGTCCCTCCGGCTCCTAGTGCCCAGGAAGGAATGGCGACCTGGAAGGCACTCAACGTATCTACGATGCTTTCTACGTCTACATTCCTTTTACTGAGTTTATTGGCCAGATAGTTCAGGTCATCCTGATGAGTTTGTAAATGACGTGCATTTACATCGTTGATTTGTGCCTTCATTTGATCTCTATTTAGCAGAGGGTGCTTGCAGTCTAAAAATAGAACTCTTTTCTATCTCGCAAAAGCGGTAGCCATTCCCCCGTCTACATTAATCATGTTTCCCGTACTCTTATCCAGTATTCCAACCAGTGCAAAAACGGCATTTGCAATATCATCTGGTAATATGATGGAATGCGTAAGATTTCGCTTGGCGTAGTGTAGTGGCAATTCCTCCACCTTTATACCATAGGTTTTAGCCCTGCCTTCAGCCCAGGCTCCTTCCCAAATCTTACTTCCCACAATCACACCATCCGGATTTACGGTATTCACCCGGATCTTGTCAGGTCCAAGCTCCGCAGCGAGCAATCGCGTCATATGCTGCTGTGCTGCTTTGGCTGTGCCATATGCCACATTATTAGGTCCTGAAACCAGTCCATTCTTACTGGCAATATGGACTATATCTCCACCAAGATCCTGCTTTCTCATCACGTCGACACCCGCTTTGTCGAGTAAGTATTGACCTTTCACTAATACATTCTGCAGGATATCCCAATCCCTTTCAGTTGTTTGATCTATGGGTTTTGAAATAGCAAGTCCTGCACTATGTACCACAATATCTACTCCTCCAAAGTCGAGGCAAGCCTGATCAAAGGCCTTCTGGACACTGGAGGCTTTGGTGACATCACATTTTACCGCCGTCGCCACATCTCTACCAAAGGATTCTAATGCTTCGTCCAGACGATCCTGCACGACATCAGTAATCACAACATTGGCGCCTTCAGCCGCCAGTTTCTCGGCGATTGCCTTTCCAATGCCTCCTCCGCCACCGGTGATAAGTGCTACACGTCGTGAAAGTGGCTTTTCAGCAGGTTGACGCTGCAGTTTAGCCTCCTCGAGTAGCCAATACTCAATATTGAAGGCTTCCTGCCTGGGCAGGGCGGTATATTTGGAAATTGCTTCGGATCCCCGAATCACATTGATGGCATTCACATAAAACTCTCCGGCCACTCTTGCAGTCTGCTTATTCTTGGCAAAGGTGAACATACCCACGCCAGGATATAAGATTACCACCGGATTAGGGTCTCGCATCCCGGGGCTATTAGGATGCTTACATGCCTCATAATACTCTTTATACGTTTCCCTGTAGGCATCAAAAGCGGGATTCAACTTTTCTTTAATTTCAGTAGGATCTGACAGGTCCTGATCAGGCTTCAGTGACAAAACCAGGGGCTGAATTTTAGTCCGTAAAAAGTGATCCGGACAAGAGGTCCCCAGTGGAGCCAGTTTCTTGAGATCCTTGCTATCTATGAAGTCAAGCACGGTCTTCGAATCATTGAAATGTCCAATCATTCTCTTTTCACTAGAGCAAAGACCTCTCAGTATTGGAGCGATGGCAGCAGCCTGCTTCTTACGTGCAGGCGCGGATAATGGCTTCACTTTTTGGCCTCCAAAGACGGGTCGCTTCTTACCCAGGTGTGACTTGATATACTCACTTGCCTGTTCGATCACCTCAAGACTATTCATATAGCATTCGTATGATGTCTCACCCCAGGTAAACAAGCCATGGCTTCCCAGTACGATACCCCGTATGCCAGGATTCTCTTCCTGACACTTCTCCAATTGTATCCCCAGATCAAAACCAGGACGTTGCCAGGGAAGCCAGCCCATGGTATCACCCCAGATTTCTTGGGTGATCTTCTTACTGTTTTTTGCTGCCGCTATAGAAATCAAAGCATCCGGATGCAAGTGATCAATGTGTTTGAAGGGGAGCAAACCATGTAATGCGGTATCTATAGATGGTGCACGACTATCCAGATCATAAAGACACCTATAATATAATGGTACAATCTCATCCTCAAATTCCAATCCCCGGTAGACATTCTTAAGGGCATGGAGTTTTTCCACATACAGACCCGCAATCCCATCTCTTTTCAAAGTACCGATATCACCTCCTGAGCCTTTGATCCACATTACCTCCACTGTCTCTCCAGTGAGCGGATCAATCTCCATGGTCTTACAACTTGTATTTCCACCACCAAAGTTTGTGATGCGCAGATCAGCACCCAAAATATTAGATCGATAGAGGAAAAGCTCTACTTCGTTGCCTGCCAATTTCTTAGCAACCTTGTCATCCCATAAGTAGTCTACGTGTTTGAATTTTTTTGGCATCGTCTGCTTTTTATTTTGATTTGGTCTCAAAATATGAAATTCGACTAGTTTACCAGGTTGGTGTGTATCGAAGATCCATAACTTGAAAAAATGTTAATATTCATAC
>JAUILM010000503.1 GCA_030432855.1 Bacteroidia bacterium | reverse complement strand
ACATTGCCAGTGACGATTTTTCAAACAACAATATTCATGGATTTTGGGAGGATGAGAAAGGCCTAATCTGGTTTGGAACAGAGGGAGGACTGCAGATCTACGATAGAACTAATCACAGACTGGTGAACCTAAATCCATTTGTCAAAAAGGATCACCCGATACGTAATGTCTACATTGCAACTATCCAGGAAGACAATGAAGGTTCGCTGTGGATTGGTACTAGAAGCAATGGCATCTTCAAAACGGGTAAAGGACGATCACTTGATAGATTGAAGCTCATTCAGCAATTGGATATCGATGAATCAGGTATAAGTCTAAGAAGATATGCCAATACCGCTGCTTTGATAGCTCAGGGAAGAGAAAATCAAATTTGGGCAGCTTCCTTTAATTCTGGCCTCCATTTATTTTCCTATGATGGTGAAGAAAAGCTTCGTATTCTTTACGAGGAAAATAATCCGAATGCACTTCCAGCGAATGGAGCTGCTGCTATTTACTATGATACTACTACGCAATATTTGTATGTAGGTACTTTAGGTGGAGGGCTTGCTCGCTCCAGACTTGATAATCTTTCAGATCCGCAATTTGAAAACTTTCAACATTCATCAGACAACCACTCAATCAGCAGCAACCTTATTACATCTCTCATGGGTGATGGCGACTCACTCATCTGGGTTGGGACCTATGGTGGAGGCTTGAACAAAATGGATTTAGAAACCAAGACTTTTGAGATAATAAATACTTCAAATGGATTTCCCAATGACATTATATGGGGGACATTGATTGACAATGAAGGGTTTCTGTGGGCTAGCACTGCTAATGGGTTGGTAAAATTTGATCGGAAATTAAATAAAGTCATCCATGTCTTCAATCATATGGATGGGCTACCGTCAGATGAATTTGCCTATTTCTCCAATTACCAGACCCGTGATGGGTACCTGCTGTTTGGTGGTAAGAATGGATTTACCTTTTTCGACCCGATGTCAATAAAAATTAATGAATTCGATCCAAAAGTTATACTTACTAAACTAACCGTATTAAATAAGCCGGTGACTATTTCAGACACCACATTATTAAAGGAGCACATTTCATTTCTTCCAGATCTCGAATTTACACATCGCGAAAATGTATTTACGCTGACCTTCTCATCCAATAGTTACTTCGAGCCCAGAGAAAATCAATTCCGTTACAAGTTGGAAGGTCTTGATGAGGATTGGGTCACAGTACCTTCTGACCAACGCTACACCAACTACACAAACCTAAAACCGGGAGATTACACCTTTCTTGTAAGCAGCTCAAACGATGACGGGATTTGGAGCTCCAAACCTACTTCCTTAAATATTACCGTACTCCCGGCTCCATGGGAAACGGTCTGGGCAAAACTCCTTTACCTTCTATTAATACTACTAGTCGGATATTTGATATATCGAACTATGCGCAATCGTCTGCAGTTGAAAACCAATTTGGCATTTCAAGAGGCAGAGGCCAAACGACTGAAGGAAAATAATGAATTTAAAAATCGATTCTTTACCAATATCACCCATGAATTCCGGACTCCTCTGACCATTATTTCCGGAATGACAAAATCACTTCAATCGCAGTCCAATAGTTCTTTAGGAAAGATTGAAAATCTGGTGCAGAAAAATACTGATACTCTTCTACGTTTAGTAAACCAGATGCTTGATTTAGCAAAGGTGGAATCCGGTGTCTTAAAGACTTCTCCCCGCCAGGGAAATATTGTGACCTTTATTCGATCACAACTAGAAGTATTTCAAGAAAGTGCAAAAGCGAGAGGATTATCTATTGAATTTACGTCCGACCGAGATGAAATTTTGATGGATTTTGATGCCTCCAGTATCACAACCATTGTGCACAATCTATTATCCAATGCTATTAAGTTTGGAGGTTCGGATAATCCGATTAAGGTTCAACTTTCAGCGGACAAAGAAGAGTTCACGCTGAAGATTGAGGATAAAGGTAAGGGCATAAAGGAGGATGATCTTCCCCATATTTTCGATCGGTTTTATCAAACGGAAGATCATGTCCAGAGCGGATCAGGCATTGGGCTTGCCCTGGTCAAAGAACTGGTTGAAGTCATAAAAGGGGAGATTCATGTGGAAAGTAGATTCGGGGAAGGAACCAGTTTCATTGTTTCTCTACCCATCACCCGCAATGCTCCCAATGCCTCCGCGTCAGCCAACAATCTTCCTGGTCCCGGGGATCAGAAGATGGCAGCCAAACGGAAAGGTAAAGCCCCTCTGGTCCTTATTGTTGAAGACAACCCTGATCTGATCTATGTCATACGGTCGACGCTGGGACCGGGCTATCAAATACTGGAAGCATCCAATGGTGAGGATGGAAGAACCCTTGCTACGGAGGAAATTCCTGACCTCATCATAACGGATGTAATGATGCCCAAGGTAAATGGGCTGGAAATGTGCCGGCTTCTGAAAGAAGACGAGAAGACCAGCCATATTCCCATCATCATGTTGACGGCCAAAATAACCGTAGAGGACAGAGTGCATGGCCTGAGCGAAGGAGCTGATGCATATCTATCCAAACCATTTAATGAAATCGAGCTCCAGGTACGCGTAAGAAATCTTCTTAAGAGTCGTGAAAAACTAAGAGCTCGCTACTCAATCAATGGTCTACGTCAAGACAAGAAAGATGCGGCTACCACTCCCGTACAAGATGAGTTCATTCAAAAATTAAGATCCATCATCGAGTCTGACCTGCAAAATGAGGAAATGGGGCCCTCCTATCTTTGTGATCAACTCTTCATCAGTCGAACTCAATTACATCGAAAAATTAGAGCTATAACCGGATTAAATACTACAAAATTTGTAAGTGCAATTCGAGTTGAAAGAGCTCAGGAGCTGCTATTGACCACTGACAAACCGATCGAGGAAATATCCTATGAAGTCGGATTTAAGAATCCCACTTATTTTCGACGCGTGTTTAAGGAGTTCACCCGTCAGAGTGCATCAGAGTATCGGTCGAAAAACTAGGGTCCTGATCCTTCATACATCACCGATCTGGTACCATAGTGTCGAAACATGAAACATAGCAAGCGGGTTCTTTGATAGAAAATGTCCATCTTTATCAAGCGAGAAGTGGATGCAAATCCATTTGTTTGTACGCACCTACACCACCTCAGATTCAAACCCCAGCGAAACATGGTTCATGCGACGGAACATAAGCTACTAGATACTGGCAACCTCCAGTCCAAGGGGTGGTACGCATGGATAGAATATCATAGTCAGAGACCACATGCCCTGCATATCGTTGGTACTCTGGAAATACCCAATCCGGGAATTCAGTTACAACTGATCGAAAAAATCTCTGGGAACAAGAATGATGATATCTTAAGTCTCAGTCTACTGATGCGACAAGAGTCGGGTGAATGGCCTGATGTGGCCTGCTGGTATCAAGTATCCTTTTTCAAATCTCTTATTGGTTCGCTATATCAAATGGTACATATCCATTCAGACATGGGAATTATGGAAAAGATTCCCGTTGAAGTTGTGACGTAATTCTAAACCTCAATTTTAAAGTTCTTCAGTACTAACCCCACCATTGGGCATTACACACTACATGGGTATTTGTAACATACGTTTACAACATTTCACTTCCCTGAATGATAATTAGTCCAACATCTGGTATTATGAAACATATGTACTGCATTTTGAAACATTAGTGTTGATAAATATGTAAATGTCTTACCATCTTAAGGACCTAATTTAAGGAGATTATGATTTAAACACGCTCAGACCCTCCTTAAGTGGAAAGCTCAAGGATAGAATGTAAATACGACGATGAGCACGCCTCAAGATCGCACCCTGCTAGGCAAAGGCTTAGGTTTCGAACACATCAATCATTGAAAAAGGTTCCAAATCCATCTAGATTACCGTACCTAACACCCTGAGGGATGTGTGCAAACCAATCGCAGACTGACTGAGCACCCAACCCGGATATGAACCCGGGTTGGCTCAACGTCGCTTTATTGAGCCTTAACTCAGTATAGTGATGACCCAAGAAAATCAAATCCTGGAAGCTATCCGGTCTGGCAATAAGTCAGCTCTGGAGGAGCTTTATGTGCTGCACAGAGTTCCCTTTTTACGATGGGCGCAGGTTGAATTTCAATGTTCTTCCTCAGATGCATGCGAACTTTATCAAATAGCTGTACTGATCACTTACGACAATATTGTTGTGGGGAAACTAAAGTCCCTGCACAGTACGCTCAAGTCTTACATCTACGCCGTAGCAAAAAACAAGTGGAAAGAGTGGCAGCGTGCACGATCACGTACCCGTAACATTGGTGACCCCTACTTACTGCAGTTAATCATTAAGCCAGAAGAAGAGTCGACAGCCGATCCGGGTGCCGTCAAGATAGTCACCTCCGCCCTTCAGAGGTTGGGCCAACCTTGCCAGGAGTTGTTAGAATGCTTCTACTATCAAAAGCTTTCTATGAAGGAAATTAGCGATGTAATGGGTTATAAAAACCCCAGTACGGCTAAGAATCTTAAGTATAAATGCCTGCAAAGACTTAAAAGAATGGTTGTTAAGAAAATAAAAATGATGTATGTTTAATAAGGAGTATGTTTTAACTAAAGCATTTTCAAACACAGATCCAGGACAAAAGGCAACTGATACCGGCTTTCGAGTACGTATCTCGCTTCTGCTAGTGCAACATTTCAAGTGTTTACGATTTGCAGTCAGATATAATCATCTGGAAAGAGCATTACATCGACTTCAGGATCATGAGAATCGAATGAATTAAAACACAACTCAATCAAAACAAAAAGAAACCGTAATGAAAGAAACACCTCGAAGACTTGCTATCCCCTGCAAAGACGGATTTATCTTCAGAAACACCGGAGAGCTCATGTATTGTTTAGCAGAAGGAAATTATTC
>JAUILM010000502.1 GCA_030432855.1 Bacteroidia bacterium | reverse complement strand
CAGGCTCACTTGTACCTTGAATATTTCCGACTAAGACGGGATAAATGCTGTGACTATCTTCAGCCTGACCAAGAGCTAGAGGTACATCAAGCACATCCGCACAAGTGGCTAACAGATTGGTAAGTGAAGTCAAATGATCCGATCTACTACCTTTCTGCACTTTGCCTGGCCATCGTACAACAAAAGGTATTCTATGTCCTCCCTCATGTATATCCGCCTTCATACCTCGGTAAATGTCAGACGCACTATGTTGAAATCGCTCCTTAAAATCAGGTTTCCAAAAAGGGCCATTATCACTGGCAAAAATTACGATGGTGTTTTCCGATTTTTGCATATCATCTAGTTGCTTTAAAAATCGACCTACTTCAGCATCGACCATCTGTACAAAATCCCCGTACTGACCTGCACCAGAAGCATCCACAAAATCAGATGAAGGCACCCAGGGTGAGTGCGGTGCTGCTAATGGCAGATATAAAAAGAAAGGTGCATTATCATCTTTTCTTTTTGCAATGAATTCGAGTCCTTTATTGATGAAATTAGGAAGGACCTCATAAAAATCAAATTCCCGGGAAATCTTACCCGGACGCCAAAATGCACCCGTTGCATAGGAACCGGTATTTAAGTCATTCCCGGGAGTATATTCGGTTGGAAGATCCGTGAGTTCATCATTTTCTAAATAGCAATAAGGCTCCATGTCCAGTGACGCAGGCAGTATATAGCTGTAATCAAAACCATGATGTAAGGGACCATCGGTGGGCTTTTTTTCAAAATCCACCCAATCGCCTTTTAACTGGGTGACCATACCGTAATCATTTACGGCACCTTCATCAGCCGGAACCGAGTCCTTAAATTCTTCCTTTAAAACCCAATCAAGGCCCAGGTGCCACTTCCCTACGATTCCTGTAGTATATCCGTTTTCCTTCAGGAAAGAAGCTACCGTCAATTGATCATCATCTATCAAGGCTTTGCCATAGCCACGTAAAACTCCTTGAGGTAATCTACTTCGCCAGCAATATCGCCCGGTCAAAAGCCCATAGCGTGTAGGAGTGCATACAGCCGAAGGAGAATGTGCATCAGTGAACTTCATACCTTGCGCTACGAATGCATCGATATAGGGTGTCGCTATTTTTGATGCTTGATTATATGCCGAAACATCACCGATGCCCAGATCATCGGCTAGTATATATATGATATTGGGAGCCTGATCGTCTTCCTCCTCATTGACATTACATCCTATCGTAATCAGGATCATTAGAACAAATAGCTGAACCAGGCTTCGTCTCGAATGTATCATATAGTCATCTTAATTTTTATGTAAACCTTTGTAGAGTCTTTAGCTCCATGGTGATCGATAAAATACAAGTTTAATTATGTTTTCGCATAATTTATCCTGGAAGCTAACCTACACTAAGTCACCATTATTTCCAGGTCGATTCAAAACTGAAAATCAAAAAAAAACTGCCCTGCCAACATATCTATCACACTTTCTTAACCTTTCAAGTTAAGCAATACCTAAAGTAGTGAGGCTCTGTAACTAATGCATGCCTAAAAGGTCTTCAGTATAAAGGACTGTAGTAAAAAGTTACCAGTTCATTATCAAGTTTAAAATGGAATATTATGATAAGGTTATTTATGAGTTGGCTGTTATCCCTCGCGATCATAGGTACAGCCAGCGCCCAATATGGGACAGAACGGACAGGATACGAAGGGGATTATTTTAGTCTGGAAGGAGCAATTGAGTTGTTTAAAGACTCCAGAACACTGAATCAATTCGAAAGAAGGATCAACTCAAGAGACAATTGGGTCAATAACCTGGATTTGGATTTTGATGGACGTACAGACTACGTCCGTGTGGAACACCGAAGAAAGGGTAACTACCATGCTATCATTTTGCAGGTACCTCTGGGACGTCGTGAATTTCAGGATATTGCTGTATTCGAGATTGAAAAAACCGGACGCAGAGAAGCGATTCTCCAGGTCATTGGAGACCGTGATATGTATGGTGAAGAAATAGTGGTGGAGCCCGTTGAAGCGCTTTCCTATTCCGGGGACAATTACGGAAGGAATAGTTCATACGGATACGAGGACTATGTAAATGTATACCACTGGCCGCTGGTTCAGCATATATTTGGACGGGATTACCGAGTGTATGCCTCTCCATACCGATGGAATTACTACCCTACCTGGTGGAGCCCCTGGCGACCTTATGCCTGGAATGTATACCGACCCAGAACGAGAGTGTACTACAACACCTGTCGGGTGGTCAACATCATCCGGGTACCCAGAGTACATAAGTTCTATCACCCACATCGATCTTACAGCCAAAACATAGTCAACCGTACCAGAAAGGTGCGATTGGAGCGTACAGAGAAACAGATTCATCGAGGTAATGCGACTCCCAGAAAGTTTGGTAGTAGAACGCAAGCATATGATAGAAAAGATAATGTGGTGCGTAAGCCAAGTCCTCGAGTATCCCGGCAGGACACAAGACGTGAAAATACGGGAGCCGTCAGAAGCACTCCCAAGCGAAAAACTGAGGTCAGGAGGCCTGCCACCACCACGACCAAAGAAAGTAGTAACAGGAGAGTGTACACATCTCCCAGGAGATCTGGTAGTGCAGTACAAAATTCAAATACGGATACACGAAAAGTGACTCCACGAAGGTCAGACACTTCCACCAAGAAGCAGACCTACAGTGCACCCAGAAAGTCTGGCTCAAGCTCAGTACGTAGCAATACACCCAGAACATCAAGCTCTGGTACCGTGCGAAGTACTCCAAGGAAATCTACTTCAGGCACAGTTCGAAGTACTGCTCCGAGGAAATCCGTAAAGCGATCTTCGCCAAGTACAAGCAGACCGTCAGCAAGTAAGAAGACGACTACTGTCAAGCGATCCACGGCAACCCGTAGTTCGTCTGCGGTAAAAAGGAGCACGGCACCCGCCAAGAAGTCTACGACAAGTAGCTCGCGAAAATCACCACGAAGAAATCAGTAAATGGACTGATACTGCAAATAGGAAGGCTTCTCTCAGAGAGGCCTTTTTTATTTGACCTAGTTCCATCAATACATCATGAGGCAGCTAAAGAATATCCAGCCCGTCATCTCAATGCTCATCCCTCGTAGTACTTTCTTCAACTGACCTGCACTAAAGGGCTTAAACAACACTCCTCCGGGCTTAATCTGCGTAAGGATTTGTTCACTATAAGAATTGTTGAGCCCGGATAGAATAAGAATTCTGTCAGATGCAGTGACAAACTGCTCGATGGTATAGTCTCTAATCCATCCATCCAGGAGTTTTAAATTGGAGATAATGATGGAGTATGAAATCTTATACAGAAGACTATCCAATGCTTTCCATTCATCAAAGATCAAGATCTCATCATAGTCCATACTTGCGAGTACTTGCGAAATATGTAGGGATATGATCGGATCATCTTCTATTATTATGATAGCTGTTTTACAAGTACTCATGACACCTCAAAGCTAGCATCTGTCCCTAAAGATGGAGTAGCTATCTGTTGAATGACCTTATAATCTTTGTGAAGGCACTCTATCAACATACGGACGTAATTACAGTCTTTTCATATCTTTCTCCCAACGAACATTTTATGTTGAAAGAGCGATCTTCCAGTCCCATACTTCATGTAGTTTTTACACTGTTTTGGGTGTTAACCGCCTCTGGGTTTGTTCGGTCCCAGGCACCGGGAAGCAACCAAGCGCTTGACAGTATCATTATAGCGATACGTTCTGAAATAGAAACTGATTCCTCAGCCGCTGCCTCGACGATAAAGAAGCTCAAAGAGGACCCCAATCTAAAAGCAATCCCCTTCCTATATCTTGACATGCTGGAGGCTGAACTACTCCTTCAAAATGGTAGTGAGGATGCACTCAGTCGCCTCGACGATATTGAAAATATTTTAGTGGAGGAAGGAGATGAAATCGGATTAACGCACCTCTATGATGGGCTAATTACATATCATTCACGAGTGGCAGACTATCCCCAAGCGTTGACTTATGCATTTGCCGCTTTGGAAATTCATGAGGAACATGAGGATCTTTTCGGTGCCGCAGATATGATGATTGAAATAGCCGATATCTATTGGTACTACCGTAGATTCGATCAGGGTATTGATTATGCTACCAGAGCCGTAGATCTAATTGAAAAGCAGGGACCTACCAATACCCTGGCATCTGCATACAAGATACTATCAGAATGCTACCTGGAAATACCCGATTATGATAAAGCATTAGAAGCCATCAATAAAAGTATTGATATCAGAAAAGGACTGGGAGCCAATGAAATAGAACTAGCATCGTCCATTAATTCTCGGGCTAATATTTACAAATTCATGGGTCGGTATGACGAGGCCATTAACGACTATAGTAGACTACTGAAAGTTTGTGACTCCATTGACTACCAAATTTGTATTCGGGTATCTACTGCAAATTTAGGTCATGTCTATCTGCTAAAAGGGGACTACTCTCGAGCACTGCCTTACAAGCTGCGAGCACTTGAAATTCAGAAAACCACCGGGCAGGTATCACAGGTACCGGAAAATCTCTTGCACCTAAGTCAAATATATGCGGGACTGGGAAATCACGAGGAAGCTTATCAATATATGGTAGCACTAGATTCAGTCAAGGGACAACAACATGAAAAAGAACTAGATAGATTAACCAATGAGTTATCGGTTGAGTATGAAACGGAGAAAAAAGAAATCGCAATCCAACAGTTGAATGAGCGTGTGAGTTTACAAAGGACATCTCTTATTTTGGGTGCATTAATACTTGCTATAAGTCTTGCAGCCATCATTATTTTCCTCAATCTCTATAAAAAATTGCGAGCGCGAAATCAGGAAAATGAAATCTTGATGCGAGAAATTCATCATCGGGTAAAAAATAATTTACAAATC
>JAUILM010000501.1 GCA_030432855.1 Bacteroidia bacterium | reverse complement strand
TACTGAGCAACAAGCCGGTAAACATACGGTCATGCTGGACTCATCGCATCTTCCAAACGGAGTGCTAGTTGCCCTTCTGCAAACGAACCAGGGAATACGATACCAGCGTTTTTCCAATACAGTACATGAAGAGACTGTCGAGAAGTAGAAGGTATTAACATAAGAAATGAAAAGGTCAACTTCTGTAGAGAAGCTGACCTTTCTTGTTTTGGAGTTGGTTCACATTAGTAACCAAAAAACATGTAAGCCAATAGGGCGAAAAAACCCAATAATACCACGGTTGCAATTATTGCAATGATTCGTGCATCATGCTTTTTTCGTTGCTCCAAATAATCGTTATAGGGCTGCTGTGTAGAGGTATTTTCCATAGACATACATTTAATAATTAACAAATATGGACTAAGCCTCTCATGTGTCCTTCTTGTATTTAAGACTTTTCTACCTAATAATCAAGGGGTTGTGCGATATATTTCTAGATTGAAAGCACTTTTTTGACCGCTGAAGTGCGATTTTTCACTCCCAGCTTAGAATATAGGTTCTGAAGATGCCATTTTACGGTACTCATGGAAATATGTTGTTTAGCTGCAATTTGAGCGTTGGTGAGTCCCTGCACTATGTCTTCGAGTATCTCAAATTCTCGATCTGACAATGGAGAAAGTGCCCACATATTTATCTCAGCAAGGGTGAAAGACTGTTCTTCCTTTTTGCTTTGATAGTTAAATAAGCCGATGGTCATCGATGTGTACAGATCACTGGCTTTGTAGGGCTTTACAATATATCCGCAGGGGTTCGTGACTTTCGCCCGTTCCAACGTGTTGACATCAGAATATGCCGTGAGGAAAATGAAAGGGATATCGTACTTCTCATTGATGATAGTCGCCACCTCTATGCCGTCTCGTGTGCCATCAATATTAATATCTAGCAAGACCATATCGGGTTTGTTATTATGGATGGCATCCAATGCTCGTTCACTATTGTGGACCACATCCAGCACCACATGCCCAGCATCCAACAAGTCCTGTTCGATCTTCATGCTGATGACAGCATCATCTTCGACTACGATAACCCTTAAAGACATCAGATCTGTGAAATCTACCTTAATATATTGATTATCGATGGAAGTAAAGGATCTGAGAAATGGCTTCAAATAAAAAAGACCCTCCGTGGGGTCCTATCCTGTGCATGATCAACATTCTATTTCTCCTGTCGATCACCCTGATATAAAGGTAATATCAGTATATAAAGTCCCTGTTAAGGTATTATGAATTAATTAAGAAGTGGTGCAGCAAGATTGCTGGCATCCTCCTTTTTTCTTTCTTACCTTCGCAGTGTGAAAATTTTGGCTTTCATATTGGCTATAATTATTTCTCTACCTGCACTGAACCAGTGTAGTGAAGGTATAGCTATGCCTGCATCCGAGACCAGTGCATGTCAAATGGACGACTCGCACAGTTGCTGCAAAGATATTGATGAGGAGGATTCCGCCGGGAGCAACCACTGTGATGATACCTGCCTTTGCTATTGCTGCGCTAAAATAGTCGTGAAGGCAGACGATGCTACCAGCACTAAGCAGCAACCTATTTACCATCAGGACATTCTTAGAGATATACATGTTTTTTCCAGAGAATACAGATCACTGGTGTGGGAACCTCCGAAAGTCGTGTAGGACCTACCTCAAGGATTATGTATTAGTAGTTATTTGAATAGATATCAGGAGATACATTAAACGTGTCTGCCATATATCTGCTAAATCTCAAATTTCAATGAAAAAACTATGGCTTTTAGCAGGCGCATTCTTCGTCTGCTCAATATCAAATTATACACTTGCACAGGAAGATAGCACCACGATCTACGTCAATGGCCTGTGCAGCATGTGCAAGGATCGCATCGAAGAAGCCGCGGTCAAAGTTAAGGGAGTTATCTCCGCCGATTGGGAAATCGGATCTCATAAACTCACTGTGACGACAAACAAGTCACGCTTTAAGGAAGACAAATTGCATGAAGCAGTCGCCCTTGTGGGACATGATACTAAAATGGCAAAGGCCTCAGACGAGGCATATGATAAGCTGCATGCATGCTGTAAATACAGGGACCCATTTATGGTCTCCATGCACCATGACTATGGCATCACCCATAAGATATTCGTGGATGGTATCTGTGGCATGTGCAAGGATCGTATCGAAGCAGCCGTGTTAAAGCTCGAGACCGTGAAGGCGGCTGACTGGAATATCGAATCCCGTATACTGACGGCATTTTCAACCGACACTTCCTTCAGCGAAACGCTACTTCATGCAGCAGTCGCAGCTGCAGGGCACGATACAAAGGAAATGACTGCCGATCAGGATGCCTATGATAGTCTGGATGCTTGCTGCAAATACCGTGATCCGCAGGTCGTCGCTGATCATGGTGGCAGAGAGGATTTGTTACCCACTTCTGTATCCGGCACCATCCTCGTAGAAGATGGCAAAGACAATATTCCATTACCGGGAGTTAATATCTATTGGCTCAACGGGACAAATCAGACCGTCACAGACGAAGAAGGTCACTTCTCATTGGATCGACCGGAAGGTGCCGATCAATTAGTGGCCAGCTATGTGGGCTACTACAGCGACACCATCTACCTGACCAATGAGACTTCGGTGGATCTTGTACTATCGCAGGGAAGCACCCTGGAAACTGTAGAGGTCACCTATAAACGTAAATCTATTGAAGTATCATTCCTCGACGCGATGCTGACCCAGGAAATTGGTCAAGGCGAACTCCTCAAAGCAGCCTGCTGCACCCTGGCAGAAAGTTTTGAAACCAATCCGGCCGTGGACGTGTCCTTTACCGATGCGGTCACCGGTGCCCGCCAAATCGAGATGCTGGGACTGGCAGGACCCTATGTACAGATCACCCGGGAGAATCTGCCCGACATAAGAGGTCTATCATCGATCTACGGTCTGGTGTATATTCCCGGTCCCTGGATCGAAAGTATTCAACTGGCGAAGGGTGCAGGATCTGTAGTAAATGGCTTTGAAGCCATCACTGGTCAGATCAATGTGGAACTGAAGAAGCCACAGTCCGGAGAACGATTCTTCCTGAATCTTTACGGTAATGAGGGAAGCCGGCTAGAGGCCAACGCCAATGCTCGCTTCGAAGTAGGCGATCACTGGCATACCTCCTTAATGGTACATGGCAACTCACAATCGTCACAAAACGATCGCAATAACGATGGATTTGTCGATATGCCCACAGGATCTGAATGGACAGCGCTCAACCGTTGGAAATATCAGAATGATAAGGGATGGACAGGTCAACTTGGAATCAAAGTCTCCAATTTTGACAAGACCAGTGGCCAGCTCTCGTTCGATAAGGACAGAGAGCAAAACAGTGCCTGGGGAGCTCGGATCCAGACCAATCGGGTAGAAGGATGGGCAAAAATGGGTAAGGTATTCCTCAGTAAACCAGAAGCCAGTATCGGACTGCAATTGTCTGGTGTATATCATGATCAAAATGCCTTCTTTGGACTGAGAGATTATGATGCTGACCAGCAGTCATTTTACGCCAATCTAATTTATAACGACGTATTGGGATCACCCAGTCACAAGATTAGTACGGGTCTGAGCCTGCAGACGGACCAGTATGACGAAACCCTCGCTGATGCTTTTTATACTCGGAGCGAAACTGTCCCTGGTGCCTTCTTTGAATATACGTATCAACCGGATGAAAGTTTTACTCTGGTTGCAGGTCTTCGCGGAGATCATCACAATCTGTATGGATCTTTTTTGACACCCAGGATGCATCTCAGATATGCATTCTCGGATCAAAGCGTAGTCCGATTGTCAGCAGGACAAGGTCGGCGAACAGCAAGTATTATCGCTGAAAATCTAGGCATACTGGCTTCGTCAAGAGCAATCATTATCGATGGGTCCGACCACGGTCTACCTTATGGTCTGGATCAGGAGGTGGCATGGAACTTTGGTGCTAACTTGCGCCAGACCTTCATATTGGGTCATCGTGAACTGATCCTGACACTGGATGGATATCATTCCCGATTTCAACAACAGGTAGTTGTAGATTTTGATGCCACTCCCCGGGAAGTACGTTTTTATAATCTGGAAGGACAATCCTACTCCAATGCCATTCAGGCACAGCTGGACTATGCACTATTGAGCAATATGGATTTACGATTGGCCTATCGCTTTAATGATGTCAAAACAGATTTTGAGCAGGGGCGTTTGGAACGTCCTTTTGTGGCCCGTAACCGGGCTTTTATCAATGTGGGGTACCATCCAAAGGGTGATTGGCTACTGGATTTCACCCTGAATTGGCAGGGACAAAAACGAATTCCCTCCACACAGTTAAACCCCATTGAATTTCAGATGGAGGAGACATCACCAGATTTCGTCATGATCAATGCACAAATCAGCAAAACATGGTGGGATGTATTTGATCTGTACGTGGGTGTAGAAAATGCCTTCAACTATCAGCAACCCAATCCCATCATAGCTGCCGAAGATCCGTTTGGATCATACTTCGACAGTTCATTGATCTGGGGGCCGATATTTGGTCGAAATATTTACGCCGGGATACGATACACGGTAGAATAACTTAAGAAAAAAGAGCCTTCCGGATTATTCTGGAAGGTTCTTTACTTTTATACAGAGACACGATGGCCACAAACTCTTTGAACGGTATCCTAAAAGCGCAAAACGAGAGTGCAAAAAGCAATTTGTCTCCAATCATGAAGAAGTACCCTGGAGCACATCCAAAATCGGTTCGCCCAATCCATCTGGTGTGGTATAGAATGGTCTTTGTTCTATCACATAATGTGTTTCGGGAGGAATACCCAATGCGTGGTACACCGTTTGATGCACCTGGTCGATGGTGACCGGTTCGGTAATTGCTTTGAAGGGCCTCTCATCAGCAGTTTCGCCATAGACGAATCCTTTTTTCACA
>JAUILM010000500.1 GCA_030432855.1 Bacteroidia bacterium | reverse complement strand
GAAGAAACCCTGGTCCGGTTGAAGGGGTAGGGACAATGCCATCGAATAGACCGGAAGGTTATAATGACCGATAAAAACATGAGTAATCATCTCTTGATGTGAATCATAATCATATTGATATTGTTTTGTTAATATAAAATCAATCAAAATGGAGTTCACAGCACGTATAGAAAAATCAGCAGATGGTTGGTATGTGGGTCAGGTGGAAGAGGTACCCGCCGCTATATCTCAAGGCAAGACCATAGATGAATTGAAAGCTAATTTGATTGATGCACTTCAGTTGATTTTTCAAGTCAATCGTGAGGAATTGGAGTCACAAGATTCCGGAAAGGAGGTTATAAAAGAGCCACTTATTCTGGTGCCTTGAACGACAGAAATTAATCAAACATTTGGAAAAACATGAATGCTACCTCCTACGTGAAGGTGGTCGTCATAGTATATATAGGAACCCTAAAAACGGTCATCAGACGGCTGTAGGGAGACATCGAGAATTATCCGATTTGTTATGTGACAAAGTTTGTAAGCAGCTGGAAATTCCTTTGATTAGGAAATAGTCTCCTTCATGCTTTCTTAGTGTTCTTTTCACCCGTAACGATTAAGTGCCCTGAGTGAGCTCAGTGGTAAAACAAACTTCAATATACCTGTGCACAAAAAAAGCCCCAGTCTTGCGACCAGGGCTTTGGTTTTCTATTAAATCATTAACGTGATTTAGTGGATTTCACAGTCCACTAGTGTGTCACGATCACATGTTCGGTTTTAGTGCCTTCTTTGGTAGCTACCCGTACGATATAACTTCCGCTTGGATATCTGTCCATTGTATAGGTTTTGCTGTCTCGCTGGATGTTTCTCAAAACATCTACTGACAATATCTTACCCTGTGCATCAGCAATAAATACGGTAGCATCAGTGGTTTTTTCGAAGTCCAAATCTACCCGGATATACTCGGTAGCCGGATTAGGGAAAATCTTCACGGCAGTCACTGGAAGTGGATTTTCGTCCACAGCGGTGGTGAACTCAAGGTCCATACCGATTGCGGCAATGTTTTCAGAGTAGTCAGTTTCTGAAGTACTGAGTAAACGGAAACCACCGATAGAAGGATAGTAGGATAGTGTACTGATCTGATAGAGTTGATAATCTCGGCTGATTTCTTGCGCGATAGTGTTTGCCGGACCATCATAACTCACGGCAATAAAATATTTATTACCGGGTTCCAGGATCACATCTCCATCATCATTGAAGTCACTTAATTCCTGGATGAAAAATGGACCGCCGTTCTGATCGTCATCGGGACTAAATCCGTAGGATCCCACACCGATGGTCCAACCCATGGTAGTCATATCTTCTAATGTGGTGTTAAAGTCAAAACTATCAAGATTTACTTCACCCGCCAGAATGACGCCATTGTTCTCGACGATGTTATCTGGAAACTTATTGACCCAAACCACTACACTTTTTCCTGCCATAGGATCATTGTCCGGATCCACAGAGAAAGCTTCAAAAAACACATTGGATAGCTTAAGACTCTGATTGAAATCCTCCGGAATATCAAATACATTACCAAAAACAAAGTTTTCGACTTCGCCTGGTGAAAACTCACCATTAAATCCAAATCCATCACCACCGGGCACCTTTCGCAAGGTGAGATCACGTACCACAAATGATTGAAAGTCTACGTTATCGTCTGGTTTAACAATCTCACCAATGGTATCACCCGCCATTCGTACATTGTAGACGACAACATAGCTACTGGTTGCATCTGAGTTTTGCTGAATCCCGGTAGGCACCCAGTGTTTGTCAAAATCCCAAATGATCGTATCATTCACTAATAAAGTATCGTGATATCCGGTGTCACTAAAAACCACGTCTCTGTTTTCATCCAGAATACGAGCGATGAATTGTATAGAGTCGCCCATCACATCGACATCTCCGTAGTTGGCCACCATTACTTCTAAATCTACGCTGTCTCCTTCCAGTACGAAATCTGGAGATTCGAAGTTGTCAATATTGGTGAAGTTGATGATTGCGATGTCTAACCCTCTTTCCGCATAGAATGCCACATCATCAATAATCCAAAAATAGTACTCACCATCCCAGACAAATCGTACCTGCACATCTGCCTGATCGGCCGCAATAGAAGAAATGTCTAATGTCACTACATCAGTAGATCGAGTGCTTTGATTGGGTGTGATGTCTTCATTGAGTACGAAAGTTTCCCAGGTGGCTCCTCCATCATTACTTACTTCCACGCTGGAAGCCGGTGTGTTGAAGTCTGCTGTATTTTCATCAGGAAAACCATCATCCTTTGCAAAATACCGGTAGTACTGGTAGAAGGATAAGATCACATTGCTCTGTCCTGTGAAATCGAGACTGGGAGAAGTAATATGGCCAATTTGAGGAGCAGGTGCGGCACCCGTCCCAATAGCGGCACCTGACTGACTTCCTCCGTTGTCATACCCATCTGAATCAAATACAATCGCGCCCCCCAGCGAGAGTGATGCGATAGGGCCAATGCCATCACTGAAGGCACCAGTGCTTGCATCTCCATTCTCTGACCAGATCCAAAGCGCATTTGCGGCACTGTCGGGCTCTGCAGAAGAAATTCCTTCGGCAGTCCAGCCTTCGAGATCCGAATCAAATGTGAAACTGTAAATCGGAGTTTGGGAATTAGCAGCAAAACTAATCACAATGACCAGAAAAATAGTTGTAAGTGCTTGAATAGTCGATTGATACATATGCTACTTTTAATATGTTCGAGAAAAAATAAAATATTGGCGTGCAATATATTAAAATAAAGTCCAAGACCTTTGCCTTTTAACAGACCTATATTACATCGGCACTATGTCAAAACGGCCTCAAATCCTGAATTGATGCTCTTGGGACTATTTTGCCCATTCACCACTCAGAAGTGAGGAAGTTATAGGTATGACACCAGGGTACTGACATGTGATGGTTCCCGCCATACTTGCCAAGCGGGCCATCTCGACTCGATTGGCACCCGATAGATGTGCCAGCGCAGCGACACTAATGACTGTATCACCGGCACCACATACATCGACAATCGATCGCTTGATCGTCGGTAGTAGATGGGCTTCGTTACTATCATTCACATAGATCCCCTTATCCGATAGGGTCACCAGTACAATTTCGCAGGCCATTTTTTCTCGTAGATAGTCGCTGGCCCTGGCCAGATCTTCCTCATTCACTTCAATTGAGAACGGCAACGCTGCCCTCAACTCGGCAAGGTTTGGCTTCAGGATGTTCACACCTTTATAATGCGTAAAATTTTCAAATTTGGGATCTACGGCCACCAGTACTTTGTGTTCGGTACATAGTGACAAAATTGAGGCGATGTTTTCGGCACTCAGAACACCTTTATTATAGTCCTGCAGAATGACCATATCTATGACTTCCCCGGTGAAGATCCTCTCAATAGAAGCCAATAACCTATCACTGGTTTCTCTATCCACAGGATGGGTCACTTCCTGATCCACTCGTAGGAGATGTTGACTCTGCGCCATGATGCGTGTCTTGGCAGTAGTCATCCGTGTCTGGGTTGATACCACGGCATCCGTATTGATGCCTGTCTCCTGCAGTAAAGACTTAAGGGTTTCTCCATGAGGATCCTTGCCAATGACAGAGGCTACAAAGACTTTAGCCTGAAGGCCGGAGAGATTTAGGGCTACATTGGCGGCACCACCTGGTCTCTCTTGCGTGTTTTTGTGATTGAGTACCGGAACCGGTGCTTCCGGAGATACCCTGTCCACGCTTCCATCCAGATAGCGGTCCAGCATCACATCTCCTATCACCAGGATGCTTTTTTCAGCAAATCTATCGATCAGATTATCGGACATTTTCCAGTGGGATTAATTTATATATGATGAGTCCCTGAGATATTGCATTACTTTTTCAGTAGCCCCTTTATTAGCATCTAAAAAACGGGTAAGCGCGGATTTCGCTGCAAGGTACTCTGTCTCATCTAAAAAATGATGCACGGATGCTTCAAATTCCTCGGCGCTCTTCACACTACGGGCTGCTCCCAATGCGATGAGCTTATGAGCTTCTACAAATTTAGAATAGTTGGGACCAAAAATGATAGGTATGCCTGCGGCAGCGGGTTCGAGTGTATTATGTATGCCTCTACCAAAACCACCTCCGATGTAAGCAAGGGTTCCATGTTGATACATTGTATTGAGATCTCCAATCGTATCTACCACTATAACATTCTGACCCTGATACTTTGAAATGTTTGACCATCGAATGCTGTATTCGGTAAATCGATCCAGGATGGGTTGTGTATGTGCATCATCCACATTGTGTGGCGCTATAATGAAGTAGTAGTCTTTTAAGTGCCTGCTGATAAAAGACACTACGATCTCAAAATCCTTAGGCCAGATACTGCCAAACACGAGTACTTTTCGGGAAGATGTAAGATCGGCCAGGACAGGAACATTTGTTCCACGTTCATTCAATTGAATCACGCGATCTATGCGATTGTCTCCCGCTAGGTGGACGTGTGAAAATCCATGCTGTTTCAAAAGTATAGCACTCGATTCATCCTGAACAAACAGTACCGTGCCCTGCAGTATTTTGCGCAAGGGCGCTGTCAGATGCTTAAATAGGAAATGACCTTTCTCAAATAGGGCTGAGATAAATAGGACGGGTACCGATCGATGCTGTAGTGCCCGTAAAGTATTAAACCAAAAGTCGTACTTGACGAACACAGCAAGACATGGGTTCAGGACCTTAATGAATCGTTGGGCATTTCTCGGTGTATCCAGCGGCATATAAAATATGAAATCCGCCTCGGGATAATTTTTTCGGATCTCATATCCACTGGGCGAAAAAAAGGTGAGAACGATCTGTTGATGGGGATATTCCTTTCTTAGCGCTTCAATCAATGGCCTTCCCTGTTCGAATTCTCCCAGTGACGAACAATGCATCCATATGGGGCTATC
>JAUILM010000499.1 GCA_030432855.1 Bacteroidia bacterium | reverse complement strand
GCTCGGGAGGCCATCCCTTTCATAAAGAGTTCGGGACGCTCCGCATCGTATACTCTATCATAAAAGTCTCCTCCACCGGCATCTTTGGACTCCTCCATTCGTGCTTTTTTGCTGCGCATGTAGGTGACCCCCGATGCCCAGATTTCCTGCAAACCGACCGGCGGATCAAAAATGGGAGGTGGATCATCCACGTCCATCCATTGGGATTTTACCTGCTGTAGGTATTTATACAGATCTTTGCGATTGATGATGTCATCCCAGGCATCTGTTTCATTCAGGTACCATTGGCCATCAGTTTCCAGGTAGGCCGCTGTCCCTGATTTATAAATTTTCATGGTGTTGATCTTTGACTAAGTGCACGCTAAAATAACAGAAGGACTGAGGATTTTCAATTAGCTCTGAATTTATTCTTGCTAATCTTGATCATGTATATGCAACGGCTTTATCATTCAAATCGTCAATTACAATACATTCTGGATTTCAAATGGTGTCAAGCCAGATAGTTTCATTATTTTCAGCAGTCTTAAAATTCAGCATATGCTGTGTAATTCCAATATATGAGTAGTGTCAAGAGACAGGTGAAAAGCTTGCTGCAAGACGCCAAAGAATATTTAGACCAGATATCTGACACTGACTACAGCAGGCAACTGGAAGTCCTGTCAGGCTCATCCATTGGGCAACATACCCGTCACTTTATTGAGTTTTTTCAATGTGTTCTTGCTGGCGGTCTCAATAGCCAGGATGGTAAGATGATTATTAATTACGACAAGAGAAAAAGAGACACCTGCATAGAATGCGATACCCTACATGTCATCTCACTACTTGATACATTGGAGCGTGAAATTTCTGTCATTGATCTGAAGCAGCAGGTTTGGCTGGCACATACTGACTATGGCAATGGCGACATTAATTTGATTCCCAGCTCGATCGAACGTGAGTTGTTTTATAATGTAGAGCATACTATCCACCATTTTGCACTTATCAAAATTGGTCTGCAGCATCTCAACACAAGAGTGCAGCTGCCTGCTCATTTTGGGGTTGCACCTTCTACCATAGCATTTCGGAAGCGTGAGGTAGCCACCCACTAATTCGTAAATGGTGAAACATGATAGCTCCAGGTTTCATGACATTTTTTGTAATTATGGATAGAGCAATCAGACTCTGAAATGAGGTCTATTTGGATAAAATTGACGAATTGGGAGTATTGGCCAGCATACATTGCCAATATTCCTGTCGTTTTCTTCTGGCTCTGGTTTGCAATGCGAGCTCGTAAGTTGTTTTTCTTTACGGCTATCAATCCTGCCATTGAAACGGGTGGTATGCTGGGCGCTTCAAAGTTTGGTATTCTCAGTTTATTTCCCGGAGAGCTGGTCCCCACCAGCTTACTGCTCACCAATGCAGAGAAGCAGGAGAAAACAGTTCGTGAGTGGATGGCAACCCATAAGGTAAGTTTTCCCATCATTCTTAAACCTGATATTGGTGAAAGAGGTTTTCTGGTAAAGAAGGCCAATGATTTACAGGATGTCGAGGATTATCTGAGAAGGGCTGATTGCGATGTAATTGCCCAGGCCTATGTCGATTTACCCATGGAGATTAGCATTTTCTATAGCCGCCTTCCAGGCAACGAATCCGGTGAGATTTCTTCTCTTTGCCTGAAAAAGTACTTGCAGGTCGAAGGGGATGGACAGCAAACGGTAGATGAGCTGATGCGGAAAAAGAATCGCGCGTTTTTACAACGTAAGCGATTGCAAAGAATGAATCCTAACGGGCTGAAGTACGTTCCGGAGGAAGGTGAGGTGGTTCTTTTAGAACCCATTGGTAACCATTCAAGGGGCACTAAATTTATCAACGGAAATCAACTGATCGATGATCAGCTAACGAAGCGTTTTGATCGTCTGTTCACTCATGTGGAAGGCGTGAATTATGGCAGATTTGATTTGAAGTGCAACAGTCTGGAAGAGATTAAGCAAGGAGGACCTATGAAGATTTTTGAATTTAATGGTGTGGCCAGCGAGCCCGCGCATGTATACGATCCTGACTATGCTGTGTGGAAGGCGTACCGAGATTTCTACAGGCATTGGCACAGATTATTTGATATTTACAAAATCCAGTCTAACCGGGGCATACCAGTGATACCTTTCTGGGAGGCGGTTTTTCGTGTGCCCGATCATTTCTTATATCTCAATCGAGTCAGAAAGGCCTACCTGGCCAGGAGCTAATATGTGTACTGTATCCTACATTCCATTACAAGATGGTACATTTTATCTGACACAAAACAGAGATGAAGCTCCGAATCGGTCCGCCTTTGAAATTGAGCAGAGAGATATAAATGGTCAGCAAGTGTATTTCCCGGTTGATACAGGGGCCCGGGGAAGTTGGATCGCTATGTCAGATGGAGGGAAAGTCACCTGTGTATTGAACGGTGCCTTTGACCTACATAAAAGAAATCCTCCCTACCGCAGAAGCAGAGGTCTAATCTTACTGGATCAATTTGAGTATGATTCGACCCAGGAATTTATCCGTTTCGTGAATCTGCATAATATTGAGCCCTTTACCATGTTATTTATGGACTCCATCGAAGTGAGTTCTTTAGTCTGGGATGGAGTACATAAGCATGTACAAAGCTATGACCCACAGAAGACTCATTTATGGGCATCTTCCACACTCTACAATGATTACTGGAAGGAAAGAAGGCAAATATGGTTTGAAGATTGGCAGAAAAAAAATCATCCTGATGCTGAAAACATTTTGAAGTTTCATAAATCGGCCGGAGATGGTGATCCGGAAAATGATATTGTGATGAATCGGGGTGGCATGGTCTGTACTACGAGTATTACACAAATAACCAAAACACCGAATAATCTGGATTTGCATTTTTTAGATCTCACCGGCGATATAAAAATAGAGCACTCCCTTTCTCTTGTTAATGGACATTAGGTGCCAGGTCTCCTGGAAACTATTTATTAGGAAGTGATATTTAAAGTAATAGTTTCTTCTTTTGAGATACTCCCATCATGAATCGAAAACTTCACATGATATGAGCCTGCTACTCCGGGCACTCCCCACAGTTTGCCAGACTTTGATAATTGCAATCCTTCCGGCAATTCTGTAGTGCAAGTCCATGCGGCATCTCCGGTGCCGAACAAATGGGTTAATTGGGCGGAGTAAGGGAATCCTTTTTTTGCCTCGGGCAAATGATTAATATTTATTTCAGGGCCTAATTCCATTTCGGTAAGGGGCCTCACCAATACAAAATAGTTGGTGTTGACATTATTACTTTTTGAGTCAGCACCGGGTAGGGTTATGGTACCTGCAGAATACACTTTTGAGTACAAATCGAAGTATCGGTATTGAGCGACGATTTCTTTTCCAATATTTTTCTTGAAGGATTTCAGCCACTGTGGAATGGAGGAAGTAAATAATCGATCCTTTTTTTCGAAAGCTATCATTACCTCAGCATCCTGATCGATCGTGAAAGTGAGATGGTTTAGGATATTGGTGTCCGCATCCTCAGAAAAGGGTTGTATCATCGTGGTTCCTCCCAGGCCTGCCAGCTCATTGAAGTGTACTTCGGGCTGAATGCTGGTGTCATTTCCTTGCTTCGAAACATTGGGAGCAATACCTTTTCTGAATTTCGTAATGGGAATTTCCAGACCCTCATAATTTTGAACTTCAGTAATTTCCAGGGTATTATTTCTGGCGGATTTCACTTCGAGGGAGATGTGAGCGGTTGTCATGTCACCATCGGCATCGGTTACTTTTATTGATGCTACTTGTTGTCCTATATTTCTGGGTACTCCATGTAGTAGTCCTTCTTTCGTGATCTGTAAACCCTCAGGCAGGTCTGTACCTTCAAAAATACAGGGACCATTGCCGAAGCAGGAAATAAAGGTTTGATAGTAAGTGTCTTTCCTACCATAAGGTAGAATACTTGTTGTGATTTCCGGATCTATATCGACTGATACCATCGTCTGTGCTTCTGACCGCTTTCCAAGATTGTCGATAGCGATAGCGGTAATTTTTTGATCACCATTTCTGGTAACAACTGAGGTGGTAAATGGAGCTTTCGATTTACTATCTAAAAATTGATCATTTGCAAAAAACTGAACTTCGGCAATACTTCCATCTTTGTCATGGGCATGTACCTCGATAGAAACTTTTTCACCTTCCTGATAAAAGGTGCCATAAGATGGACTTCTGAAATATACCTGTGGATATTTATTTCCATCGTTTACTTTACTGTATGCCCACCCCGTGAGATCTTGGGTGCTGGCTGCGTGCCACTGCACGCCGTGGCCAACTCCAAAAAATGTAGTCATACGGGGATTTACACCTGTAATCCAATTTGCGGCAGTGTCAGATTGAAATCCATTCATCGCCCAGATTTTTTTAATGGAGTCAGGTAAAGGTTTTGCATAATGGTCCGTTTCTCCCCGATTGGTCCAAAGGGGAGTGTCAGTTAGTTTGGTAATATCTCCCCGGAATCCCATCCCCATAGGCAGGGCAGCAGCAAAATAATCGGGATGTTTTTGTAAAAAAGAAATGGTGCCGGCTCCACCCATGGAAAAACCTGTGATATACAACCTCTGCGGATCCACCTGCTGGTGCTCAATTAAATCATCTATTACTGCTTTTAAGTTGTCAATATGCTGGTTCCAGCCCCGACTTGTCTTTGGTGAAATAATATAGGTAGGTATTTCTTGCGTGTTTTCTCCAAAGTTGTGCCACATACGTGCCGGCGGATCAACTGCATTTCTGAGTGTAGCGGTGTAATCCTGTCCACAACAACCATGTAGAAAAAGAGCAAGGGGATATTTCTTGCCGGGTTCAAGATCAGAAGGTGTGTATAAATAATATTGGGTAGAATCCCATTGATGCCAGCTCCACTCCGGAAAGCCTTTGTAGTCTACGGCCTGCGCCTGGAGTGACGACGTGCCCAATCCCAAAAGCAAAGTAATT
>JAUILM010000498.1 GCA_030432855.1 Bacteroidia bacterium | reverse complement strand
AGCAAATCCTTTTTTTATGGAAAGGCTTAGGGTCAATGCTGCTTTCAATGCCGGTGCCATGCTGTTTGATGGGAAATACATCATAATGGTAAGGGTAGAAGGTTCAGACCGAAAATCGTTTTTTGCCGTAGCCGAAAGTCCCAATGGAATAGACCAGTTCGAATTCTGGGATTATCCGGTCACGATGCCGGAAACCGACGAACCTGACACCAATGTGTACGATATGCGCCTGGTATGTCATGAGGATGGATGGATATATGGACTTTTCTGTACTGAAAGGAAGGATCTGTCGAGACCGGATGACACTTCTGCGGCAGTAGCTCAATGTGGCATTGCCCGGACGCAAGATCTCAAAACCTGGGAACGATTACCGGATTTGGTAACCTACTCAGGTCAGCAGCGTAATGTGGTCTTACATCCTGAATTTATTGATGGCAAGTATGCCTTGTATACGCGGCCGCAAGATGGGTTTATAAGTGTTGGCAGCGGAGGTGGTATTGGTTGGGGGCTGAGTGATAGTATGGTCGGTGCGGAGGTGAAAGAGGAAACAATTATTGACAATAAAGTATACCACACTATAAAAGAGCTAAAGAATGGTCAGGGGCCAGCTCCGATTAAGACGGACGAGGGATGGCTGCATTTGGCTCATGGCGTTCGGAATACGGCTGCAGGGCTCCGATATGTGCTGTACCTGTTTATGACAGATCTGCATAGGCCATGGGAAGTGACTCACTTACCTGCCGGATATTTTATAGCGCCAAAAGGAGATGAGCGTGTCGGGGATGTGTCTAATGTGGCATTTAGCAATGGGTGGATCTGCAATGACCAGGATGAAGTGTATATTTACTATGCCTCAGCCGATACCCGCATGCATGTAGCAACCAGCACAAAAGCTCAGCTCGTCGATTATGTGAAGAACACTAAGCCTGATCGATTGCGATCTGCCACCAGTGTAGAAGATCGCAAGGCACTGATATCTAAAAACCTGGAAATTCTTAGACAAAATAAAGGACGCTGATGGACGAAAGACTGCATCAATTTAGGTCTGAAGTCCGCGACGAATTAGATCGAATTCTGATTTTTTGGTCAGAAATCATGCCCGACAGGGAACGGGGAGGATTTTATGGCAGAGTTGATGGTTCCGGAAAGTTATTTCCTGATGCGGATAGAGGAGTTATATTAAATACTCGTATCCTTTGGACTTATGTAGCGGCTTTCAGTCAGACGGGTGTGAGTGCTTACCTCCGCCTGGCCCATGTTGCCTTCGATTATATCATCCAGCATTTTTGGGATGATGAAAATGGAGGTGTGTATTGGATGGTAAATTGCGAGGGTGAGGTCGTGGACGCGCAAAAACAGATTTACGCGCAGGCTTTTGCCATATATGCTTTTGCGGAATATTTTGCCGTCACCAAGAATGCTCTGGCTAAAGAGAAGGCGATACATCTTTATCACTTGATAGAGCGACATAGTCGGGATAAAGTACGGGGCGGATATTTTAATGTCTTCAACGCGGATTGGACCTTAAAATCCGATCAGAAATTGAGTGATAAAGATGAGGATCAGGCAAAAATAATGAACACCCATCTGCATATATTAGAAGCTTATAGTAACCTGTATAGAGCCATCCCGCATGATGATTATGCAAGAACGCTACGGCGTATTTTAAAAGTCTATGTAGGTCGATTTTGCAGTGGTGCAAATGGTCATCTGACACTTTATTTTGATGAAGAATGGAGGCCATCTTCGCATGAAATTTCCTTCGGGCACGATATCGAGAGCAGCTGGCTTATTTGGGAGGCCGCGGAGCGACTTAAAGATCCATCCCCGACCGGGGAAGTTCGAGACTATGTATTAAGTCTGGTACAGGCAACCATCTCTGACGGTCTGGATGAACAAGGGGGTGTATTTGAAAAGACAGGAAGTAATGGCCGGGACATCGATAAAGAGAAGCATTGGTGGCCGCAAGCCGAAGCAGTAGTTGCTTTCTTAAATGCATATCAGATGACCAGTGAGGATAAATACCTAACGCATATGTTTAATAGCTGGGAATTTATCAAGCGACATTTCCTTGATCTGGAGAAAGGGGAGTGGCACTGGTTAATAGATGCTCAAGGTCATCCTGTATTATCCGAAGATAAAGTAGGCCCCTGGAAAGCACCGTATCATAATTCCCGGATGTGCATCGAGGTTCTCAAGAGATTGGGGTGATTTGGCTTTTAAGACCGAACGAGTGAAGCTGCAAGCTGCGGTTAGATTCGATGGTCTGCTCTAATAAATACATTGTCTTGCTTACTATTCACATAGTCCCAGTACATCGTTAAATTCGACATGTTTCAACCCTGTTGAAAGCCTGATCATAATAAGTCAGACTTCATTATATCCAAAAAACTGAAAATTTTTTCTGTTAAGGAAATCCAAACATAGTAGACTGCTCGTAAGTGTAGTTGACAGGTGATTATATCAGACATCGGTCAAGAAACAATTGATCTTATGGCAATTAAAATTTACACTATGCAGACCTTAACTCGTTATACCAGGGTATTTTTGCTCTGGTCATTTTTTATCCTGATATTTTATGTCCAGGCTGTGGCGTCCAGTCACCGGGAAGCACCATTGATTGCCAGTGATCCACTGGCAGACAATGTCGACTTATATGCTTTCAGAAGTCCCGACCATCCTAATTCTGTGACTATTATTGCCACCTATGTACCATTACAACTACCTCATGGAGGTCCTAACTATTATTCATTTGGAGAAAATATTCGCTATGAAATCCATGTAGATAATGATGCTGCAAAGCCCGGTGATGAAATTATCTATCGGTTTACTTTCAAAGTGGAAAATGAAGATCCTACGACCTTCTTTAATATTCGACTTGGAAAGCAAAACCAGAAAAATCTGTACACCATGGAGCGCAGTACCGATGGTGGCAAGACATTTATTCCTTTGATTCAAAATGGTGTGGCTGCTCCTTATAATGTAGGTTCTAGATCTATTGAGTCACCCGTGGGATTAAACACCACCTACGAGCAATTGATGGAACGGGCCACGTACAATACGGTATTGGGTGAGCGTGTGTATTGCGGTCCTATGGATGATCCATTTTTTGTGGATCTGGGAGGAATTTTTGATTTAGGTGACGCACCCCGTCAAAATGGAATGCCGGTAGATGGCCTTGCCTGTAAGAATGTCAGTGCGATAGCCATCAAAGTGCCAATAAGTACTTTGTCCAAAAATGGTCGCTTTCCATTCAATGAAGAGGATATGTTCAATTCTGATTTCGTCATTGGAGTATGGGCATCTGCCAGTCGGAGAAGTATAAAGACTTTGACCCCTGGTGGTGAAAAACATGAGGGTGATTGGGTTCAGGTTTCCCGACTCGGTATGCCACTGACGAATGAGGCCGTTATTCCCATCGGAATGAAGGACTATTGGAATTCGTTAAGTCCTTATGAAGAAATTAATGATACCATACTGGATAAGTTCTTTTACAATCCTGAACTAGCCTTATATATGGATGATGAACTCTTCGGGTGGGCCGTACCTGCAATGAGTCCTTTGAGGATACAAAGAGATGCTCTACAGGCTTTTGATTTCGGTAATGGTAATGATGGTTTGTTTGGACTGAAGGGATCAGATGCTGTGGCTGGGACAGCTCTTGATGATGATGTATTTGGTAGTCTGTTACTTCCTGGCCCTGGCATGCCTCGCTCTGTGGATTTGTGGCCCGCTTTTCATACTGGAGTGCCAAATGTGCCTCCATATCAACTTGCTACCGGTAAGGAAGGAAATCCCTTGGCAGCTGGAAAACCCTTTGTGAATAACTTCTTACCGAACGGTGGAGATATGCTTAGGCTAAATATGGGAGTGCCTCCTACACCCCGGGATCATGCGGATTTTAGTTCACTGGGATTGATCCAGGCGGCTGTACTCGGACTTACGGATGCAAGATTTAACCAGACGATTGACCCGCAATTTATTCCCAATATGGACGGGTTTCCTAACGGGAGAAGATTGGAGGACGATGTGACTCGTATTGAGCTGCAAGCCGTATCTGGCGTCGTGCTGGCAGCGATAGGGTTGTGGTATGATGATTATACGGCCGGTGATGCCAATCCCGTCACGCAAGATTTGATCGATGTACTTACCTACACGACCGGTGTAGAACAAAATGATACTGAGTTTTCTACGAGTTTCCCCTACCTCGCACCACCCTGGGCTGGAGATGGTCCCTGTAGTGGGATTATAGCGGAAGAGCCGGAGCCAATGGCGAAAATTTCTGGGCTAGGTCTGGTAGCTCCCATAGTTATGACAGAAGCAAAAGTTGTTGCTTACCCAAATCCTTTCCGGGGCTATGCTAAATTTCAAATGGAATTAGAGAATGAAGCCAATGTACAGGTGCAGATATTTGATGTGCAAGGTCAATTAGTAGGTAGTCTGCAAAGTCAGCAGCCTGCGGGATTGTCCGAAATTCCATGGAATAGTGAAACACTTTCTTCCGGATGGTACTTTGCCAAAATTTCAGCCAATGGACAATCCATTCAAACCGTAAAAATTCTTAAACAGGAATAAAAGAAAAGGAGTGTACTTTTGAGTAATTTCCGGGATATATGGTAGTGTGTATGTCCCGGATTTTTCTTTTTATAATTAAGATGAAAATGGATGTGATTTTCTTGAGAAATTAATTTTTGTCTCTTAGCTTGTTTAGGTATTTAGTCGTTTAAGTGTTTAGGATTTTTTTGGCTCGCCCTAACCCCCGGCCTCTTTGGAATCCGAAGCCCTCAGGGCGAAGGATGCCTGTTTTCCGCGCTAACCGAAGCCGCGCGAAGGTTAGTTGCTACGCTTCGGAAACCGGGGAGCCCCGCCCGCAAGATTGTGGAGATATTCTTTTTACTGGCAGCCTGAGCCTTGGCGAAGGTTGTCGGTACCTGGGATCTGGCACTAATTAAAACGGAGAGTA
>JAUILM010000497.1 GCA_030432855.1 Bacteroidia bacterium | reverse complement strand
CATGTGATAGCCGGAGAACATGTGAGAGCGGGACAAACACTATTTACAATCAAAAATCTCGAGGTGATTGACTGGCAGCAAGAACTAGTCAGTGAGAGAGCTACTTTGTCCTATTTGGAAGCTGAAATCACCCGACAGAAGGAAATTTCTGAACGGAATTTGGGGTCAAAGAAGAGCTATGACGATGCGTTACAACAATTCAATCGCTCTACCGCCAGAGTGAAAGCCTTGGAGAGTAAGTTGAAATCCATTGGGATCCCGTTGGAGGATGACGATTCTGATTTTAAGTCAACCTTTCGGATTGTAGCGCCTTCAGCGGGCGTTGTACAACATTTATTGGTAAGTAAGGGCCAATTTGTGGATGCTAATATGGAGCTTGCAGAGATCATCAATACTCATCACCTGCATTTACATCTGGTAGCATTCGGAACTGATGTGGCACAACTCCAAAAAGATCAGGTACTGGATTTTTATGTGCAGTCACGACCAGAGGAAATTCTTCAGGCAAAGATATGGTGGATCAATTCTATTGTCGATGAGGAGAGCAATAGCTATGATGTGCATGCTGAGATCATGGGTGATCATGGCCATTTATCTGCTGGCGAATTTGTGGAGGCTCGCGTGCTGGAGCGAAAGACAATGGTGAGTACGTTGCCAGCTGGTGCCGTCACTACCGATCGTGGTCTACATTACATCTTTACGCAGGCAGGTGCAGATGCCGAACATGTACAGTTTAACAAGGTACAGGTGGAAGTAGGCATAACCGATCTGGGATTTGTGGAAGTAAATCCAATTGATCCTATCGAGCCCGGCACGGCCATAGTCACTGAGGGTGCATTTTTTGTAATGGCGCAATCCAAGAAAGGAGAGGAAGGAGCTGGTCACCATCACTAGGAATTTTTTTCCGCACAAAAACATTGTAAAACTACAGATAGTTGCCATGAAGAAAGTATGAAGTTTGGTTTAAGAAATCGCAAATCTCTTGCTGGGAGGGTGTAAAATTTCTTTATTTTTTTGAACACCAACAAAGGATTTTAATATTTGAGGATTCCTAAAATTATGTCGAAATGAAGCCCAAGGGTCTGGTGTCTTTAAGTCTGGAGAAAGTAGATGACTGGATGAAGGGAGAGCCAATGGTCCAACAGCGCAAAGTCCTGAAAAAATTGTTGAAGACCGCCTCAAAAACAGCTTTTGGCATTTATTATGATTTTGAAGAGATACTGAATGAGGAGGATTTGGTGAGTAGCTTCCAAAGAGAAGTGCCTTACCACGACTATAATCGATTGTTTGATACCTGGTGGCATCGGGTGCTGGCGGGCAAAAAAAATATCACCTGGAAGGGAAGGACAAAATACTTTGCATTGAGCTCCGGCACTTCCAATGCCAGATCCAAGCGCATTCCGCTTACACGAGCGATGTTTAAAAGTCTGAGCTATACAGCACGGCTACTTTTCGAAAGCCTGCCCAGATTTAAAATTTCACCTGCTGTATTTACCCGGGCCTGGTTGTGCATAGGCGGCACGAGTCATCTCAACGAAATAGATGGCCACTATGAGGGATATCTAAGTGGTATTAATGCACGAAAACGTCCCTTCTGGGTCAAGGCTTTTTATAAGCCTGGGGATAAAATAGCTACGGTTGAGGACTTCGATGACCGTACTGAACTGATTGCCGATCATGCCAGGGACTGGGATGTTGGATTGATTGTGGGTATACCCCATTGGGTGCAGTTGACCATGGAGCGCATTATCGAAAAAAATAACATCACGCAGCTTAATGAGTTATGGCCAAATCTCACGGCTTTTGTTTTTGGTGGAGTAGATATCACACCGTACAAAAAGAAATTAGATGAGCTGGTAGGGCACCCTCTGAAGTACATCAATACCTATCTGGCGTCAGAAGGTATGATTGCCTATCAAAATGATCCCTATTCGACAGACCTTCAATTGATTCTGAATAATGGGATTTTCTTTGAGTTCCTGCCCTTTGAAAACACATTGTTTGATGAGCAGGGCGATTTGATAGGATCACCTGAAGCATTGACAGTGGATCAGGTCCAAGAAGGAGTAGATTATGCTGTGGTGATCAGTACCTGTGCGGGTGCCTGGCGATACTTATTGGGTGATACCGTTCGATTTACGGACGTGTCTCGTGGACGCATTACCATTTCGGGACGTACAAAGTATTATCTCAATTTGTGCACCGAGCACTTGACAGGTGACAACATGATTGCGGCCATTGCCCGGACAGAGCAGGCACTGGATGTGAATATTGTGGAGTTTACGATTGTGCCGGTGACTGAAGGCCAACACTACATGCACCAGTGGTATGTGGGAGTAGATAAGCCGGTTGATCAGCAAGTCCTTAAAGAATATCTGGATGAACAACTCGGAGTCCTGAATGATGATTATCAATCCGAACGAAAAACGGCCCTTCATATGGATCTGAAAATTGTACCCCTCGAAATCTTTTATGATTGGGTGAAGCAGCGACAGGACAGTGCCGGCCAAAGCAAGATACCCAGAGTCATACGGGGTGAAGCGGCCGAGTCATGGATGAAGTATGTCGGAGATCGATCATGTAGGAGGTAAGATTTTTTATTTATCCGTCATTTTAAAGTAGGTTTACAGCTCTAATGAGTTCTAGTAACCTCAGTCATTTAGATTCAAAAAGAGCTAGGAGTGACACCCCTTACAGGTATGAGATGGGGAATTAGTCCTGATTAACCTGCAGGTTCACTTGCAATTAGATTAATTAGATTATGAAGTGGCACATATTTTCTCTTTGGATACTTTCATTTTTTACCCTTACGGGTTATGGTCAAACAAAAGATCACCTAATAGCCGAATTTAGGGACTTCCTGGAACCTCATAGTGATGTCATTAGTATCACAAGTCAGGTGATCCTTGAGGAGGTAGACGGGTACTATATTGAGAAGTTTTTTCATGTGGAAACTAAGGTAATGACCCACTTTATCCAATATCTGGATAGAAATAAAATAAAGAATGGAACATACAAAGAATGGTATGACTCAGGTAACATGTGGGTGGAAGGTGAGTATGTGAATAATGAGAGGCAAGGTTTATGGTCATATTACTATGATATAGAAGGATATTTAAGCGAGTTTGGTGAGTACGTTAATGATAAGCGAACTGGGATTTGGGAACGGTTTGATAAAAATGGTATGACTCGCGTATTATCCAACTATGCAGATGGTCAGCTCGATGGTGAGCAAATTGTATATCACCCGGATGGTCGAGAGGCGATTTTCAGAACCTATTCCCAGGGGGAAATAATATCTGAAGAAATAAATGATTCAGTGGGTCTGGATCCTTCTTTTTCAGGTTTGAGGATGGCTCCGAAGCTGGGTGATTGTCAGGATGATGAGTGTACCGGGAAAGCATGGTTAGAGTTCTTGTATAGTGAACTGGTTTATCCAGCATCTGCAAGAGAACATGGGATTGAAGGTACGGCAAAATTTATGTTGACGATTGACAGTAAAGGTAAGGTGAGCAAAATTGAAACACTGCATGGTTTGTCAGATGACCTGGAAAGAAGTTGTAGGAAGGTACTTGACAAGAGTCCGGTCTTTGTTCCTGCAACCTATGGAGGGAAGGCAGTACCTTATGAGACGGCCATAAATATTCGATTTACTCTGGAGTGGGAAAATCGTAAATTGTAATCAATGCTTATAAGTCAAAATTACAGAGGCGAAAGATTTTGACCCAGATAAATTATTTCGCCTTCGTGCATAATCCGGACACTCTTTACAAGAATGAATAATCTTGCTAGTTTACAAGTTATGCTGAGATCATTTATTGATGATAAATGACTGGCCGGTATCAATTGTCTGATTTGGAAGAAGGGTCAATTATTATTTCAGGAAAGTTATGGCTATAGAAATCTAAGTGCCAGGGAAGCCCTTACGAGTGACAGCATTTTTAGAATTTCTTCGATGACGAAACCCATTACCTCTTTACTTGCTTTGATCCTATATCAGGAAGGAAAATTTAATTTTAATGATCCTATCACCAGGTGGTTCCCGCAGTTCGTTAAGATGCGTGTCTGGAAGGAAACCGGCGATCATGAAGTTGCCAGGAAGGTGATTACCATATTTGATTTATTAATACACTCTGCAGGTTTTACGTACAGTGAATTTCAAAAGGGAAACTTAAAGGAGGAATATCGCAGGGTGTTGGGAGGAGATATCGATACCGATCTATCCTTAGAGGACTGGATTGAAGGATTAGCATGTCTGCCATTAATCAGTCAACCGGGTGAATTATTTAATTATGGACGATCTACTGATTTACTGGGTGTGCTACTATCGAAAATTGAAGGTCAGCTGCTCAGTGTTATCATGAAAGATAGAATATTTGAACCCCTGGGAATGTCAGATACTTTTTTCACTGTACCTGATGAAAAAAGAAACAGGTGTGCTGCAAATATTGGATATGATCAATCAGGTCATCTGGTCGAACTCGAAACTGTACCTCTCAATATGGCATTTAAACATCGCCCAGCAGATCTAGAGTATGAGTCGGGAGGTCAGGGGCTTTGGTCCACCGCGGGAGATTATTTGAAATTTGCCCGGATTTTTGTGGAAAATGGATCCTCCAATGGAGTACAGGTCCTAAATCCGGAATTGTTGCATTATATGACATCTAATCAATTGACGGCTTCCCAACGGGAAAATTCATCCCTAATGGGTACTCCGATTTTTGCGGAAGGTTATGGATTTGGACTGGGCGTAGCTCGGGTCATGGAAGAAAACATATCCGGTGCCATACCATGTTATGGGTCAGTTGGCTCCGTAGGTTGGCCCGGTGCTTATGGAGGATGGTGGTCTGCCGACCCTGTACGAGAAACGGTATCTATATTCCTCACTCACAGTATGACCACTCCTGATCAATTAGCTCAGGGTATAGGATTTCAACTCTATGAAGCCATCGAAGCGTTTTCCCTTTTTTCGACGCAAA
>JAUILM010000496.1 GCA_030432855.1 Bacteroidia bacterium | reverse complement strand
CTTTGAATACTCAGATTTCCTTCCCGTTCGAGATTGTGAATCTGATTAAATTTCTTTCGGATTTTATTGGCCTTGCGTTGACCCTTTTTGTCCATTCTATAGACGACCAGAAATTTCTCATTGACCAATTCATAGGTAAAGTTGGTCTTGACCAGCAGTCGATTGACAGCATCCTCGAGCCTTTCTTCTTTTCTAATATCAAAATCCACATAGATTTCCTTGAGCAGGCTGGGCTCATAACTGAAGAATACCTGAAATTTTTCACCAAGCTCCTCAAGTACGACATCCAGCGGTCTTTCCTCAAGCGTATAGGCTGTCACAGCACTACTTGCAAAAAGATCTTGTGGAGTGCCTTTTACCAGTACAAAAAGCAGCATTACCATCAGTAACTTCCTGTACACATTCGGGTCCTTCATTGAACTCTGAGTTTAAATTATGCAATCTGATTCCGCGATAACCTCTATAGGGGCAGTCAAGCTATAGAGGCTATTTATTTTCTTCCGTATCTGAGTTTCTTTCTTCTATTATCAGTCGATCGTCGACTTGCTCAATCTTTGTACCTGTAAGTCGACTTAAAACATCTAGTGCTACATCCATGTCCTCCGTAGGTATTCTTAAGGTGAATTCCCTTTCAGACAATTCTTCGTTCATTATAGTATACGTGAGGTTGCTGGGTGCAGTCAATCGAAGGAGTATGTCCTCCAATGAAGTTTCCTCAAACTCCAGCACCCCTTGCTTCCAGGATACTTCCAGGTTTTTAGCTACCGTTTTGGGTGGTACCAGTTTTTTATCTCTGGAAGAATAACTCATCAATTCACCAGGTTCCAGATCCAATGTTTGCTCCGTTGAGTTGTCCAGATTCACCTTGATTTGACCTTCCTCCAGAAAGACGCTGGTTTCTTCCTCCCAAGACAAGACATTGAAGGAAGTACCCAATACTTCTACAGTCAGGTCGGAGGTCAAAACCTGAAACTTAGTCGTTCCATCACCAAGATTCTTCACTTTGAAGTAGGCTTCTCCCTCAAGCTCTACGGTGCGCATAGTCTTGTCGGACCAATCTTCCTCATATCGCAACGATGAGTTTCCATTTAATGTGACCAATGAGCCATCAGGCAGTGCTACGGTTTTGATTTGACCCGCTATGGATTCTTCTATGATCCAGCGCTCACTTTGCACATACCAGAAGGCAAGGGTCGAGATCAGCATAAAAGCAACAGCAGCAGCAATTCTTACAACAAGTCGACTTTGACGCCTCCTTATCACTGCTTCGGGCTTCTTGTCTTCTACATGATCCAACACATTCTGCCACACCCGATCAAGTGTACTTTCTTCCACTACTTCCTCATCACTGATTTGCCTAAAGAGTTCATCCATCGTCCCTGGAGGAAAACCAGACTGATCTTCACGAATCATGTGAAGAAGTTGTTTCAGCTCATCCTGAGAACACTTCTTAGAAAAGAGTTTTTTAATGAGATCCTCTCTCGTTGGCATTAGCAAAAAATTAGTTAGGTAGATCATGTCGTTACAAGGCGATTCTCTCGCATCTTCTCGACTATATATCGATTGTAAAAAGTTAAGGGATTACTCAAAAGATTATTTTTTTCAATTTTTTGTACATTGACTATCACAATGATGGTAGATTAGGGAAATTGAGGGGAATACCCTGGGAACGATATGCAGCATTAGATTTTGGCTTTGAAGATCACAAGCATGCTGTTCTGCAGGAGTAGAATTGAAAGGTAGATAAGTAGCTATCAAATTGTTTGCTATGTGGGGAGGAATGAAGATCTGGAAATGTGATACCGTAGATTACTGCACAACAGGGATCTCTCAGACCCGTAGTGGGGCTCAGGACGCATTGCAGACACTGCGTATTATTACATCGGTATTGAGCTATTTTCTCCACGCTACTCTTCATATTCTCCAGCATAAACTACGATACATCCTTCCTGAAAAACAGTTGCAACATATTGATATTGGAATATTAAGTCGAGAAGACTTTCGGGCGATGATCTTGATTAGATTCATCAAACGAAGAGGAATCTCAGCTCAGCTAAGGAAGAAGATTGCAAGTCAATCCTGTTCTTTAGGCAGATTGAACACACTCAATGAAGAAGCACCTGATAGAGAGTAAGTCATGCTACTCAAGTCTGGGAGCCCAGCAGATCTGACACGACCTCGGATCTTCAAGGTCCTGACACAAGGAGTTCGAAAAAGCGATGGCAAAGTTCTCCCAGATGTTTGGAGGCAAATATCAAGGCGTACCCGTCTGGATCAAAAAGTCTTCGAGTGTAAGATTAGCAATAAACTAAATCAGTCATATTGCCACTGACAGAAGAATATGGGCACCTAAGTGCATTGAAAAGCGGAGACCAAAACAGCTTCAAATGGGTCTACACAAAGTATTCCCGGGTCATATTTCTTTATTGTAAGAAACTGATTGGCATAGAGGTCTTGGCTGAAGAAGCAACTTCAGAGGTATTTATCACCTTATGGAACAAGCGTTCTATTATAAGAACCGACCAATCTGTGCAGGCATTCCTCTACCGCATCGCAAAGTTTAAGGCCTATGACTATTTAAAGAAGATAGCTAACGATAAAAACCTGCAAGAGCAGTTCCTGGCCAGTCATCAAGCGTTGCATCCCAAGAACGGTGAAAATCTATTGATTGAGAAAGAGCGAATGGAAGCCATCAATGATCTGGTAGAGACACTTTCCCCGCAAAGGAGACTTATCTTCAAAATGCGCTACTTTGAAGGCAAGGACAATGGCATGATTGCCGAACAGATGCAGATTTCGATTAACACGGTAAAGGTTCACCTCGTCAAAGCACGTCATCATCTAAAGAAACAGCTTGCTATAAATGATGACAATTTTCTGGCCACGCTGAGCGTGCTGGCGTTCATGCTGCAGTGAGATCACCTGGATTCAGAACTTACTGTCACGCTGCAATAGTAAATTTATAGTCAGCAAGCACATACAGTATCTATGCGACCTGCCCCTTCTCCTATCTTACCCTTTGGCTGACATGGGTCTCAATTCCATGGCAGAATAGTCCCATTCTAACACCCGGTAAAAATCATACGCTTCCGGAATGGCAATTAATTCCTTGACTTTATCATAATCACGCTCAGTCAGCACATGCATATCACTGAGGATCATCCGGGCAAATTCGGTATTTACATCCACCAGTCTGGGCGGTATTTTACCGGATTCGTCTTCAATATCTTTCATAAAAATGGGTACAATCTCGGCATCGCGTGTCGTTGAGACGATGCAGTTTTTCTCACCATCCTCATAAAGCTTTTTCACACCCATCCCTAAAATGGTGCAAAGCGTCAGATCGTATGCCACAGGTCTGCAGCAGCGTAGTTCGTACCCCATTTCGACCGGACGACTCTTGATGGTGATATCCAGTTCTTTCAGGCGTCGTTGCACCAATACATTGATAATGTGTGCCTTACTCACGTTACCCAGCTCAGGATGGCCGTGGGCATCGTAGGTAAAGTCTATACCACAATTCTTGATCTCTTCATCGTCAAGGACGTGGAAAATACCTTCACTGACAATCACACAACCGTACTCGATACCTTCCATTTTACGCTTGACCATTGATGATATGATTAAGCTCACCACTTTGGAGAGGGTAATCTTCGTCTTGTTAAACATCTCCGGAATGATGATCAACGGAAAATGACAACTGGCACCAATTTCGAAAGCCAGGTGACCCGCAGAGCGCCCCATGGAAGAAATGACAAACCAATTTCCACTGGTACGCGAATCTTCATACACCGTGTTGCCAATATGCACACCCGCATCTTTGGCGGAGTTGAAACCGAAGGTGGGCATCATATCCGGAAGGGGGATATCATTATCTATGGTCTTGGGCACGTGAATATTCTGAATGGCAACGTTCTTCGTTTCCAGGAATTTGGCAATCCGGTTACTGGTAGAAGCCGTATCGTCACCTCCGACGGTCACTAGCAATTTGATGTTATTCTCAACAAAAAAATCAGCGTTAAATTCACTGTCCTTCGGTTTATATCGACTCATACGCAACGTGGACCCACCCCGGGGAAATATACGGTCGGCATAGTGAAACGTAATGTCTACGGTGTCTGCCTTTCCACTAAACAGGTTCTTATAGCCATCGTGCAATCCAATGACTCGGTATCCGTCTTTGAGAAATACCTTTGAGATGGTACTAATGACAGTATTGATACCTGGTGCCGGTCCTCCCGCGCACAAAATAACGATAGATTTTTGCATAACTTTTCTCCCTTGTTTTTAGACCCAACCGCTGCGGACCGTTGGGGAAGGGCAAATAAAAGAATAAAATTGTGCTTTACCAGCATTTGAACCCCATTTCTATCGCTCATTTGTCCGAGTGAGGAAGTTGAACCTATTGGCAGGTGGTATCTTAGAGAAGACGTTTAATGATCCCGCATGCACCGCACTGAGGCACCCGTTGATGGCTCACCCCAATCCACAATTCCCAGGTATTCTGCATTATGCAATATCAGAACAATATACTCACCGTTTATACTGCTACTTGAAGTCCAAAAATATCCATTTGAATTTGCCAGACGAAAATCCCCATTGAAATCTCGAAATCCACCAGGCAATGCGCTAAAACCACTTTCATTGGTAGCTCCCGTATTGGGGCTTGGCCAAATCACTGTCCCTGCGACCTTCATGGCTCCGCCAGCCTTAGATATACCTCCAAATCGATTGGCAAAGTCCTCATAGTCCTCCTTACTAGGCACTCTCCAACCTGCCGGGCACAGTTTATCCGTGTCTACGGCCAGTTTATTGTAGAGCTTACCCCATACATCGTTAGAACTTTGATTATTCGCATACCAACACCATTTTCCCTCTGTAGCATTTTGCCAGTCTGAGGGTAGGCTCGTCAATGGAATGACCGTATCGTCATTGTACCGGCTCACCTCAAGATTTTCGGTCATCCATTCCACATCCCCATA
>JAUILM010000495.1 GCA_030432855.1 Bacteroidia bacterium | reverse complement strand
TTGTATTGTACCGTCTCCTTGATGCAGCTATCATACCTACAATGTACAACTCGAAACGCAAATCTTTAACTACCATAGGATAGGAGCAACTAAGTCAATTTCTGGCAGATCCGCTGAGATGTTTCTTGACCACTCAGTGGCTCATTGAGGTAGGGATACTGAACCGTGTTCCCTCGTTTCTCGTCGGTCATTCACAGCATTTTATCCAAAAATTACTGCATTTTGATGAAACTAATTGATATATCAAATATATTTGTATCAATGAGTGAAATGACAGCTGATACTTCGAGACTCGATAGGACCGTGTTTTATGCGCTTGAGAAAGCTATCAAGTCGTATCGACAGTTTGCACAACGAAATCTGCGAGAGCAATCCCTGGATATCACGATTGACCAATGGCTGCTGTTGAAGACTATTCATGATGAGCCGGGTTTGTCGCAAAAGGAAATGTCCCAGCGCGTGTTTAAGGACTATGCATCCATCACACGTATGATCGAACTTTTGGTGAAGCGGGGGTACCTGAAAAGATCATTTCATAAGTCCGACCGACGCCGATTTAAACTTGCCTTGACCGAGGAGGGAGAAACGATTTACAAACAGCTTATTCCTGTGATCTCGTCGAATAGAAAAACCGCTTTGGAGGGATTTACCGACCAACAAATTGAGACTCTACATCATCTCCTTTCAAAAATGACTAACAATTGTATTGATTAAAGATTATAAATATGAAGATTCGAAACTATCTTCTTTTGTTCCTTTTGACACCTTTGGTGATCACTGCTCAAAATGAACAATCTCCCACGCCATTGGATGCTGCTGAAAGAGCAGAAGTAGTGGATTCGATAGGTGATATCCTAGACCGTTCCTACGTTTTTCCTGATATAGGCAAACAACTACAGCAATTGCTAGACAAAAAACTAGCAGATGGTGCGTATGATGGCATTACTGATCCTATCGAATTTTCTGATGTATTGACACAGGATGTGCAGTCAGTGAATGGGGACCGGCATATGCGTGTCATGTTTGATCCTCAATTTATTCAGGATATGAGGAGCATGGAAATGAGTGAAGAAGATAGTCTGAGACTTTTGCTTGAACGCCAAATGTGGGATCGCAGGAGTAATTATGGCTTTAAGGAGGTACGTATTTTAGACGGGAATATTGGCTATCTGAAGTTGAATGAATTTAGCCATGTCACCGAGGAAGCCGGTGCTACCGCTATGGCGGCAATGAATCTGCTGAGTAACGCTGAGGCGCTGATCATCGACCTTCGGGAAAATGGGGGAGGAAGTCCCAGCATGATTCAGCTCATCACCAGTTATTTATTTGGTCCTGATCCTGTCCATCTCAATAACTTCTATCACCGTATTGAGGATGAGATTACTCAGACCTGGACGCTGCCTTATGTACCGGGTAAGCGGCGACCAGATGTGGACGTGTATGTGTTGACAAGTCAAAGCACATTTAGTGCTGCAGAGGAGTTTACCTACAATTTGAAGAATTTGGAGCGAGCCACCATCATAGGCGAGACAACCGGGGGTGGAGCTCATCCCGGTGGAACCCAACCTGCCACAGATCGATTTGCTATCTGGGTGCCTAATGGTCGGGCTATCAATCCAATCTCCAATACAAATTGGGAAGGTACCGGGGTGGAACCCGATATAAAAGTGCCAGCAAGTGAAGCCCTGCTGGAAGCTCAAATCAAAGCAATCAAGAAAATGATGGCGGCTGCAGAAGGTCCGGATAAGGCCCAATATGAATGGGCTATGACTGGACTCAATGCTGATTTAGATCCTGTGGAAGTCTCTGATGAAACGCTCAAGACTTACGCCGGAAACTTTGGTGAACGAACCATCACTTATAGAGACGGGAGCCTTTATTATCAACGGGGTGAAGGAGAAATTCATGAGTTGACACCATTAACTAAAGACCTCTTTAAGGTGGGTAATCTGACATATTTCCGTCTCAAAGTACTTGAGGAGGATGGTGAGGTAGTAGGATTAAGGGGCTACTACAGTAATGGTCGCACCGATGAAAGCCGGAAGAACAAGTAGATGTGAGCACTCAGTTCTTTCCCGAAAAAGAAAAATTTTATAGCAAGTTGAAGGAGGTCGATCGTTGGATCGGCCTTTTTATTCTCCCTAATCCAGTGGGACGTAGGTATTTGTGTCTCTTCACTTTTTCCCCTTATTGAGCGATGTGCAGCAGAATTGGACGATGTATGTTTGTCTGTAAATGACAACTATGAGAGCTCTTTACACCACATTTATCATTATCGCTTCCAAATTCTGTGTCATAGGTCAGTCCTTATCCTATGACTGGCACTATCATGTTAAAGGTGAAGATGACGTGACCATATTGTCTTCTGCAGTAGATCGGGAGGGCAATTCAATCCTGGCTGGAAGTTTTGCCGAGTCTCTCATCCTGGAAGACACCACACTCACCACCGAGTTCTTTGCCACTAGTGGATTTCTAATTAAGCTTGACCCAGAAGGAAAGATGTTGTGGATGAAGGAGTTTAGAGCCGACGAGTTTTCTGATGTGGATCCTTATGATATCATGGTGCTGGACAATAATGATATCCTTATCACAGGGTCAGTGTTTGGTGAGGCCGACATGGATCCCTCTGAAGAGGAAATAATCCTGGAGGCAGATTCTGATGATATGTTGGTGGCCCGATACAGTGCAGACGGCGAGGTGAAATATGCCAATAATCTATTTTTTGGAGATGGTACTGAAGAGAGAGTACTTTCCATGGATATGGATGCGAATGGGGCAATCTACCTGGGGGGCTACGCGGATCTAACGGGTATGGGGAATGATGACGATCCCGTGTTAGTGCAGATATTTCCTGGTGAAAATGAGATTGAAATTGGTTGGTCCTACTATTTGGATTCAGAGGGTCGATTAGATGGTATTAATGAAGTGACTGTGTGTGATGATCACTTGTTGATCACCGGATCGTTTATGGGAGAAGTTGATTTTGACCCTGGAGATGGGGAGTGGATACTATCATCGGGACCCAGTGAGCACATCTTCATAGCTAAATTGAGCCTGCAGGGAGAACTTATATGGGCATATAATATTGGGTCGCCTGAAGAAAATCAAGATAGTCGGGGCCGGTCTATTGCTTGTGATGCAAATGGGGATATCTATATCACCGGTGAGTTTTATGACAACGTGGATTTTGATCCGGGACCCGGGGAAGTACTTACTGAGGGATTTATCGACTCGTATCTGCTAAAATTAAATACCGATGGCGAATTTCAGTGGGTGTCAACCTATGATAATATCCGATCGCGACATGTGAAACTAAATAGTAGTGGAGACGCCTTTGTGGCAGGAGAAGAAGATGGATTTGTAACCATTGATAAATATAGCCCAGACGGAGAAGAACAATGGATGGCCGGACTTGATGCAACCAGTAATTTTGAAGTAAATCTGACTGACTTTAATTTGGTCAATGATCAGGACATGTATGTGGCTGCAGAATTTAGCAGTAGTTTTATGTATAATCCCCAGACACAGGACAGTATTATTGCCACCGCTAATCGATTTGATGCCGTCTATGTGAAGCTGACGGAAAATACCACGACAGCTACTTCTCAAATTAATTTTCAATCACCTGTTGAAATTTTCCCTAATCCGGTGACTGATTATATCACACTGAACTTTAAGGAAGAAGTATCCAGGGCGCAACTGTATATTTCAGATGTGGGGGGTCGCATTGTATACGATAGAGTACTTTTCGATACTAGTTCTGTTAATATTCCCTTTCAATTTCCATCCGGACAATATTATGTACGCATTGATTCAGGGACGGGCCAGTATGTTCAGAAGATCATTAAGGCGAACTAAGGAATTTTATGTCAATAACTAATAAGATCACAATGAACAAGTTAATCCTCATCATGTTACTTTTTTCGTCAGGTGTAATGGCCCAGCCTATGGTGTGGACCGGTGACGGTGATGGCATTTCTTTTAACGATGCTGATAACTGGGATACCAACACCAAACCGACAGCTTCCAACCAGCTTTTTATTGAAGATGATTCTGTAGTTATACGATCAGTTGCCCTGGCCTATAGTCTAGAATTAGATCGTGCAAAATTAACTATACTATCTGATTTGACAATTTCAAATGCTGACACTTTTGGTATATCTGGTGTTCTTTGTGCAATCTATAATGAGGGTAATATTTTTATAAATGAGGCGGGGAATAATCATCAGGATAAAGCCTTTGAGATCACTTCTATTTCTACGCTTATTAATCGAGGTAATATTAGGATCAAAAATGCCTTTGAGGGGTTGCACCTTAAAATCAACTCCACGCTAATTAATGAAGATGTAATTTTTGTAGATAGCAGAGGAAGCTCCTTGAGGATGGGAAATGGTTCTACTGCTATAAACAGCGATTCCATAATTATTGCCAATACTTCAACTAGTACAAACTCTGGTATTATTCTCACTTCCTCATCAGAATTTGAAAATGATGGCCTTATTGAAATAATGATAGATGGTGTCTATTCAACAGGTATTAGCTGTAATTATCAAACAACACACTTCAAAAATAATGGTCAGGTTGAGATTTTGGTATTGAAAGGGAGAGCTATTCGAATTATTTCCTCAAGCACATGCGAATTATTAGACGGAGATCTAAAAATCATCATGGAAGATGACGCAGGTGGTATTTCAGTTACATCATCTTCGACATTGATTATTGCGGCATCGACACGTCTGGAAGTTCAGAATGTTCCTGAAGATTCCTGGATCGACGTGGAAGAAGGCTCGACATTGACATGCCATGGAGATTTGATTATGGAATAAATTCAGACCAAGGCCGAAGTTAGCGGAGGAGACGAATTTAATAGATAAAAAGCTATTCCAACCAGGGGTCGGAAAATTTCTCATGCGAAAGTTCACTCATATCTGTAAGTGCATCGAGAAATACTATAATCGCAGACTTATCCTCTTCTGTAAAGTTCATACGTTT
>JAUILM010000494.1 GCA_030432855.1 Bacteroidia bacterium | reverse complement strand
TCAGTGACCAAGTCAAAATTTGACAATAAATATGGTTGTAAAGAATCCTGTGTGGATGCTATCAGAAGAGCTACAGATGTGATGATGGCTGGAAAGGTAGCTGTCGTGGCTGGATATGGTGATGTTGGAAAAGGATCAGCGGCTTCGTTAAGAGGTGCGGGATGCCGGGTCATTGTGACTGAAATCGATCCTATTTGTGCATTGCAGGCTGCCATGGATGGCTTTGAGGTGAAAAAGATGGCAGATGCAGCAGGAGAAGCTAATATTGTAGTGACGGCTACTGGTTGCAAGGATGTGCTGACAGAAGAGCACTTCAAAGCGATGAAGGACAAGACGATTGTTTGTAATATTGGCCACTTCGATAATGAGATTGACGTTGCCTGGTTAAATACACATCACGGTGATTCAAAGGTGGAAATCAAGGCGCAGGTAGATAAGTATACCATAGACGGTAAGGACATTATTCTACTGGCAGAAGGAAGACTGGTGAACCTTGGATGTGCTACCGGACACCCTTCTTTCGTGATGTCTAATTCCTTTACCAATCAGGTTTTGGCTCAGTTGGAACTTTGGAACAATGGTGATCAATACGAAAACCAGGTATATACGCTACCAAAACACCTGGATGAGGAAGTTGCCAGATTGCATTTGGCTAAGATTGGGGTGGAACTGGATGAACTATCCAAAGAGCAGGCAGATTATCTTGGTATACAGCAAGAAGGTCCCTTTAAGCCCGATTACTACCGCTACTAGGCGGTCCGGGTTATAAGACTGGAAGAAAGTAATAGGTAGGTGGCCATTATTCTATCGTTCGCAGTACGTGAATGACTTAGAGATGAACTTTTTGCTGGGAGAAAGCATATATAAGATCAAGGGCTTGTTTCTTGACTTGTGACTCATGAAATGATGGTTTACTTCTTAATAGGCATCTATTTTTGGCTATGGCCTGCTCCGGAGACTCTTCACGATATTCATATGAGTAAGACTGAGGTGTTTTACAATCAAGAGAACCAGTCTCTTGAGGTGAGTATGCACCTTTTCATAGATGACCTTGAAGATGCCATTACCAGTTATGGGGTCGATCCTCTTTATCTGGAAACAGCCAAAGAGTCTGATAGCTCTAGTGCCTTTATTAAAGAATATGTTGAACGATTCTTTAAAATACGGGTAGATGGTAAAGATGTGGCCTTTGATTTTATTGGAAAGGAGGCTGATTATGATCTAATCGCGGTCTGGTGCTACTTTGAGGGAAAGGGTGTAGATATCAATTCAGAGGTGGAGGTAGAAAACAGATTATTATTGGACTTATATCAGGACCAGAAAAACGTAGTGACCTTTATTGCCAACAAATTAAGACGGTTTTACCTCCTGGATTCTGATTTGGATTCTGTCAAGATTGCACTATAGCATGCTTAGGAAGCTTTTTATTCTACCGATACGATTCTATCAAATGGCAATTTCGCCCTTATTAGGTAAGAATTGCCGATTTGAACCCACATGTTCGCAGTATGCCCTTGAAGCTATTGAAGAGTGGGGCGTACTCAAAGGCTCCTGGCTCGGTATGAAGCGTATATCGCGATGCCATCCCTGGGGAAGTCATGGGTACGATCCGGTGCCAAAGAAAACAGAAAAGAAGGAAAAGGTAGCCTCCGAAGAGTAGACTTCATTACGGCAGCTGACCTTTACCGTAAGCTATAAAATCTGGGTTTAGAAGGTTTTCCTTGTTGTATCGCAGAGGCTGGCCTGTTGCAAACTCAAGCAATTGTCCTCCGGCTTCCTGCAATATGATATGTGCTGCAGCAGTATCCCACTCCATTGTCGGTGCAATTCTCGGATAGATGTCTGCATTTCCCTCGGCTATCTCAAGAAACTTTAACGAAGATCCTCTCGATTTGAGATTCGGTTCCTTAAACTTGTCAATGTACTCCTTCGTAGGGCCACTAAGGTGTGATCTGGAGCAGATAATGTCAAGGTTTTCATCTGAACTATCAAAGGATCGGCATTCAATTTTTTCCCAATTGCCATCAAGAAGTTTGAAAGCACCATACTGAAAGCATCCGAAGTACGTAAGGTTGGTCACTGGTATGTGAATGATACCAAGGACCGGTGCATTGTGTCGGAGTAGGGCAATGTTAATGGTAAACTCGCCATTGCGCTTAATAAACTCCTTGGTCCCATCAAGAGGATCCACCATCCAACAATATGTGTAATCCTTCCGCGCTTCATAAGGTATCTGCTTATTCTCTTCAGAAATGATAGGAAAATCACCAGGAAGTTTCCGAAGTCCATCACATATGATATCATTAGCGGCTTTATCAGCCGCTGTCAAAGGCGACTTGTCTGACTTTTGCTCCACATTAAAAAGCTGAGGATCATTATATATGGAGAGAATGGCTTCACTGGCATCCCTCACAATGCTTGTCAGTGTATCTCGGAAAGCGTTTAAATCCAAATTACTATCAGTTTAGATGACCAAATATTTACCTTTGGACAAAGGTATAAATATCCACAAATGGCAAAAGTTTTAGTGACTGGAGGGGCAGGATACATTGGCAGTCATACACTTGTAGATCTAATAGATCATGGTCACGCTGTTGTAAGTATTGACAATTATTTAAACAGTGATCCCTCTGTCTATCAGTCTGTTGAGAAAATCACGAATTCAAAAATTGATTATGAAGACGTTGATTTGAAATCAATGCCAGATTTGAAGAGAGTATTTGAAGAGCACACATTTGATGCTGTGATCCACTTTGCGGCATTAAAGAGTGTGGGAGACTCTGTGGAGAACCCTTTGTCCTACTACGAAAACAATATTGCAGGCATGGTCAATCTCCTTAAATGTCTGGTCGAGTACGGAGTAGAAAACTTTATTTTTTCGAGTTCTTGTTCTGTATATGGAAATGCAGATGAGTTACCTGTGGTTGAAAGTACTCCGATTGGTAGTGCTGAATCTCCATATGCCAGGACCAAACAGATCGGTGAGCAAATTATTGCAGACGTATCGGTAGCCCATCCGGACATTCGCTTTTGTGTGTTACGATATTTTAATCCTGCCGGTGCACACCCCTCCATTCTAATAGGGGAGTCCGCAAGAAATAAAGCAAATAATTTGGTCCCGGTCATTACCGAGACAGCCATTGGAAAGCGTGCAGCGCTGCATGTCTTTGGAGACAATTATGACACACGAGATGGTACCTGTATAAGGGATTATATCCACGTGATGGACCTGGCGCACGCGCATACCCTGGCGGTCGAGTATTTGATCCGAGAAAAACCTCAATCAATCGCCACTTTTAATCTTGGATCGGGGACAGGCTCGACAGTCCTTGAGGTTATTAAAACATTCGAGCAAGTGGCAGATCAGAAATTGAATTTCAAGATGGTTGATCGTCGTCCGGGTGATGTAGAAGCCGTCTATGCCGATTACTCACTGGCAAAAGAACTCCTGGGTTGGTCTCCTCAGCTTGACCTGAAAGATATCATGCGTACGGCCTGGGCCTGGGAGCAGCATCGTTCGAAGTAGTTTTAATACACCAGAAGTTCCGATTTCTACTCTATTTGAGTACGAAATGTAATGTTATAACTAGTACATAATGAGCTCATAATCATGTACTTAGAATTAGTCTAAAACTAGATTTAATATCATGTCCCAGTTGTTATCACTGATATTTAAATAATTATAAATTATAATTATCTATATATATAAAATTTGTATATCTTTATATCATCAACTCGTGTCTCGTAAGATTAATTCAGGGAAATAGGTCCATAGGATCCATTTTAAGATATCATGTCTATGCCTGAATTTGCAGCGGAAATCGAATAATATCCCTCCTGTCAGGTATAGCACAATTAGTGAACTAAATCTAATAGTTGTGATAAAACCTGACTTACATCAAAGAAATTCTGCTTCCGATTTCAGGGAAAGCAAATGTCACCATTCGTATTCATATCTGGTTTTGCTGGAAGGTACCTGAGTTTTTTGTTCGCTAATTAATATCGACCTGCTCTAAGGAACTGTCTTTCCTGTTATATCCTAACATAAACACTTCGTAAGATGACACCACGCTTATCGGGTCAGTCCGGTATGGGACTGAACTACCATCATGTTTTCCTTTCCCTGCTCTTATTTGCTTCCAGTATCTCAACCATTTGGGGGCAGCAAAATAATATTGAGCTAAATCCTGCTATCGGCACTCCATGGGTCAACGGAAGCACTCCTGTATTTTCTGTGGTTCAGACGAATTCGAGTAATCTCGGAGGAACCTGGACTGTGGGAGCTCTTCCCCCAGTAAATACGGCCCTCAGAGCGATAGATGATAATTTGTCGGATCCAGCAATTGGTACCGTTACATTGGGTGGTAGCGTAACCCTAAGAGTTTCTGACAACAGCAATGATTACGATGCCGGAAATTATGTCGGATTTCTTATTGATCTTTCAACCCTGGCATTGGGTCAGTCTGTAGATGTGACTACTTATCTGAATGGAGTTATGAGAGAGACGCAAACTTTTAGTACAGCGTCTTTCGGAATCAATCAATTTGAAATTGGCTTTATAACATCCATGACTTACGATGCAATCGAACTCACATATAGTCTGGCTGGAACAGGTGTTATTCAGATTTATCATGCTATCAACAAGAGATTTGCTGGAGGTAGTCCACTGACTTGTCGAGTGATGGATACATTGAATCAGCCGGATTATTCGATGATTGCATATGGTAGTAATGCAGGTGCCATTTGTTTGGGAGGTGGTGTATCAGACGTGTCAAATGCCATTTCAGAGTCACATTCAGATTTTGCCATTTTGGACGTTCCATCGGGAGTTGGTTGTGCAGCCTACCTTGGGATTCGAGACGTAGTCTTAGATTACGAGCCAGGTACTTTTGTGGGGTTTGATCTCGAAAACACAAATTTCATGGTGGGAGTACTTGACGGTGTACTAATAGAAACATATCTGGATGGGGTACTGCAAGAGTCAAAGTCAGGTCTCGA
>JAUILM010000493.1 GCA_030432855.1 Bacteroidia bacterium | reverse complement strand
GTATAGACCGGGTTCCGGCACACTGAAAGTCGTTATACCCCCATGTTGTACGGCGGCATCCACCGTGCCGGTCACACCGGGATCATCAGACTTGATCATGGTGATGATGTAATCACTGTTGTCGATTTCTGAAAGCCCACCACTGACACCAAAGGAACCCGTCAGTGACATGGGATCGACGGTTGAAAAATTATCCAGGGTGATTTGATTCAGGTAGATAACTTCAAAGGCCTGATCTACACTCACATTCACACAGGATCCGTCATCAAACGAACGATTATCAAAATCTGTGATAGTGATCGGTGCAAACCAGACCGAACCAGCAGCACCTCCAAAAAACTGCTCCTGCACCTGTCCCAGATTGCTAAACGTTGCGTCGCCGTTTGGGTCGCCTCGGGCTACCCATATTCCATTATTGGGAGGCATAGGACTGTCTATTTCACAGTCTGTTTTAATACGATTGACATCTTCTCCAATCTCGGTGGGTTCGCAATCATAAAAGGCATATCCAATACCCGGTGTCGTCAATGGATCAGGGTCTCCGGCAAAATCAAAATTACCAGCATGATCTATGAATAGCTGGTCTCCATAACAGAGGATATAGGGTGAACCAGAAGTATTGGTGCTTTGTGTTCCCAATGGGCGGATGCTGATATCACCAGCGACCATATTTCCAGAGCATACGCTCCGACTGTAATTTTCGGGTATCAAAATTTCCTCGGCGATCTGACCATAGGCCGTATAAAAGCATAGAGACAGTGCTATAGCAGCGATACATTTCATGGGTTTGATCATGTTCGGACTCACCTTTTCTAAAGGCCGCAAATATATCATTTATCAATCCGCAACCTCCGGGTTTTTTCAAAACAATAAATTCAACGATCCGGGGGGTGTGATATTGCGCCTTAACAATTGCCAGACCTGCTTTGATTTTATGAATTGTTGACAGCGATCAATGATTAATAAACTGATCGAAGAATCTCTGCAAAAATGATTAAAAAAAACGCCAAAAACCTATAATCTAGGTACCTATATATGTTAAATGCAATTAATGCAATACAGGCACTACTGGCATGTGCATGAGTGGTCGCAACTATCACAGAACGTCAATAGGGTGCCTTATGGTACATTTTTCATACCTTGCGGGCCAATTTTTCGAGAAGTTAAATGGCACTAAATAAAGCAAGTATTACTGGAGTACATGGTTATGCTCCCGAATACAGACTGACCAACGAGGAACTAGAGAAAATGGTGGAGACGTCTGACGAGTGGATCAGTTCCCGGACAGGCATCAAAGAACGCCGCATTTTGAAGGAGCCCGGAAAGGCAACTTCGGATATGGCAGTCGAAGCCATCAAGGGTCTCCTTAAAAAAACCAACACCCGACCGGAAGAAATCGAATTGACGATTTGCGGTACGGTGACTCCCGACACTACGTTCCCGGATACTGCGAATACGATCAATCAAAAAATCGGTGCTACCAATGCCTGGGGATTTGATCTCAGTGCAGCTTGTTCCGGATTTTTATTTGCACTCAGCACGGGAGCCCGCTTTATTGAGTCGGGTCGCTACAAGAAAGTGCTGGTCGTAGGTGCCGACATGATGTCCTCTATTGTAAACTATGAAGATCGCACTACCTGCATCCTATTTGGAGATGGCGCCGGTGCTGTCATGCTGGAACCTTCCAAAGACGAAACCGGTGTACAGGATGAGATCCTGAAAGGCGATGGTGTAGGACGTCAGTATCTGATACTTAAAGCCGGAGGATCCCTCCACCCAACATCCGCTGAGACGGTCGCCAATAAAGAACACTATGTGTTTCAGGATGGCCGCCCGGTGTTTAAGGCAGCCGTAAAGGGTATGACCAATACTGTGCAGGAGGTAATGAAACGTAACAACCTGACCGCTGATGACGTCACCTGGCTGGTGCCGCATCAGGCCAATCGCCGCATCCTGTCGGCGGTGGCAGATTCTCTGGGATTTCCCATGGAGAAAGTCATGGTCAATATTCATAAATACGGCAACACAACGGCCGCAACCATCCCCCTATGTTTGTGGGAGTGGGAAGAAAAACTGAAGAAGGGGGACAACCTGATCCTGACGGCTTTTGGCGGGGGATTTACCTGGGGTGCCACCTATCTCACCTGGTCTTATGACGGCAGCAAGATGCCCAAATAAGTCTGGGAACTTTAAAGTAGAATCTTATTTTTATAACAGTCTAATAGGTTGATTAATTATTTATGGCAAACACATCAGACATCCGAAACGGACTATGTATTAATTGGAACAATGATATATACTCCGTCGTTGAATTTCAACATGTGAAGCCGGGAAAGGGGAATGCCTTCGTACGGACTAAGCTAAAAAGCGTCACTACCGGAAAAAATGTAGACTATACCTTTCCTGCCGGTCATAAAATCGACACAGTACGGGTAGAGCGACGCATCTTTCAGTTCCTCTACAAGGACGATAGTGGATTCCACTTTATGAACAACGAGACCTACGAGCAAGTGACCATTCAGCCTGAGATGATGGAGAATGCTCAGTTTCTCAAAGAGGGAAGCAATGTGGAAATCCTTTACCATGCGGCAGAGGAGATACCACTCACGATCGAGCTTCCGCAGACCATGGAATTAGAAATAACTTATACAGAGCCCGGCCTCAAGGGCGACACAGCAACTAATGCGTTAAAGCCGGCAACCGTAGAGACGGGTGCAGAGATCCGCGTCCCCTTATTTATCAATGAGGGAGACGTAGTCAAAATCGATACGAATACGGGAAATTATCTCGAACGAGTAAAAAAATAATCTATGGATTTCAAAGAAATCTCGGATCTGATAAAGCTGGTCAACAAAAGTAACCTCATCGAACTAAAACTTCGGAAGGGGGACTTTGAGATCACCTTACTATCCGACAAACACGGCAAGTCAAAAGCCAAAGCAGAGAAAGCCGGTACGACTCCATCCACCCCAGCTCCACCGGTACAACCTGCGTATGTACCACCGGTGGCACCTCCACAAGAACAAGCGGCGCCTGCAGCAGCGCCTGCCGAAGAAAAACCAGCAGCAGATGCTACAGAAGCGCCATCGGATCTATTGGAAATCCGATCTCCGATGGTGGGAACATTTTATCGATCTGCATCCCCTGACAAACCTCCTTATATCAAGGTCGGCGATACCATCGAGCCAGGTTCTGTGGTATGCATCATTGAAGCGATGAAGCTTTTCAATGAAATCGAATCTGAGATCAGCGGCAAAGTGGTGAAAGTATTGGTAGAAGATGCTACCCCTGTCGAGTATGATCAAGTATTATTCTTAGTAGAGCCCTAGGCCTATTTTATAACACCGATCATTATGCTTAAGAAAATCCTGATTGCCAATCGAGGAGAAATAGCTTTACGCGTCATTAGGACCTGCAAAGAGATGGGTATCGAAACGGTAGCCGTGTATTCAACGGCGGATCGTGAGAGTCTACACGTGCGGTTTGCTGATGAGGCTGTGTGTATAGGACCTCCTTCATCGCTGGAGTCCTATCTGAGTATTCCCAAGATCATGGCTGCCGTAGAAATCACCAACGCCGATGCCATCCATCCCGGATATGGCTTTCTGGCTGAAAATGCAGATTTCGCAGAGGTATGTGCTGAGTATGGTACTAAGTTTATCGGCCCTACTCCGGAGATGATCCGATCCATGGGTGATAAAATCACAGCCAAGGAGACCATGATCAAAGCCGAAGTACCAGTGGTACCTGGATCAGAAGGTTTGATTGAAAGCGTAGAACATGGTCTTCAACTAGCTGAAGGCATTGGATATCCGGTCATACTCAAAGCGACGGCTGGAGGTGGTGGAAAGGGAATGCGGGTAGTCTATGATCCCGACCAATTTGAAGAGGCCTGGAACCTGGCAAAAAAGGAAGCCGCCGCATCATTTTCCAATGATGGCATCTATGTAGAAAAATTTATTGAGGAACCTCGTCATATTGAGTTTCAGGTGATCGGGGATCAGCATGGTAATGTAGCCCACCTATCCGAGCGGGATTGCAGCATACAGCGGCGTCACCAAAAGTTAGTCGAGGAATCACCATCTCCCTTTATGACCCCTGAATTGCGACAAGCCATGGGTGATGCAGCCATCCGGGCAGCCAAGGCCATCAATTATGAAGGTGTTGGTACGGTAGAGTTTCTGGTGGACAAACATCGCAACTTCTACTTTATGGAGATGAATACACGGATTCAGGTGGAGCATCCGGTGACTGAGGAAGTGATCGATCATGACCTCATCAAGGAGCAGATCAAAGTGGCGGCGGGACTACCGATCTCTGGTGAAAACTTCGAGCCTCAGCTGCATGCAATGGAATGTCGAATCAACGCTGAGGATCCTTTCAATAATTTCAGACCCAGTCCGGGTTTGATCACGTCTTTCCATAGTGCGAAAGGACACGGTGTGCGGGTGGATACGCATGTATATGCCGGCTATAGTGTACCTCCTTACTATGATTCAATGATTGCCAAGCTCATTTGTAAAGCGCAAACCCGTGAAGAGTGTATCACCAAGATGCAACGGGCACTGGATGAGTTTATCATCGAGGGTATCAAAACAACAATTCCTTTCCATCAACAATTAATGCGCAACGAAGCGTTTAGAAAGGGTAATTTTGATACCAGCTTTATGCAATCATTTAAATTGGAAAAAGATTGATCAATTTCCTGACATCACAAATTATGTGATGAGGAACAATCTTTCTCCAGGGCTTTTTTGAAAGAATCACGGTGTGAAGACTTTCTGGAAACTATTTGGGAGAATCGGAAAATACCGGGGGAAGGTAGCAGGTAATATCTTTTCCAATATCCTGGTCGCACTCTTTACGGTGGTCAGTATCCCGGCCATCATCCCCTTCTTCGAAATCCTGTTTGAACAGGTAGAGGTGATGACCGATCCGGTGGAGTTTGAATTTTCAGCTGATACGATTGGACAATGGGCACAGTATCAATATAGCCAGCTCATC
>JAUILM010000492.1 GCA_030432855.1 Bacteroidia bacterium | reverse complement strand
CAAGATCTTATGGGTAAGATTGCGAATGACCCCCGACATGATGTAGTGAAGATTATATCACTTCCCTCTGGAGATCTTCGTTATTTCGTGGATTGGGACATGCGTTATTTCTCTCCGGATGATATTGAAAGTGTATTTCCTAATTTTGTGGCCTACATGATCGAGTTTTTTCATGACGATCAGGTGCTGGACGCCAACCTTACTTCTGTCCTCGTCAATAATCTCAAGATGATGTATGGTAAACAGAAAGCCCTGGAGGCCTCACAAAAATAAAACCTCTGAATAACGAGTATCCAGAGGTTATTGGGAGAGACTTTAACCCAACGTATTGGGAAAGTTTTCTTTCGATTATTAGCTATTGAAGACTTCTTTTACATCGTCCATCAGATCTTTGGTTTCGGCTTTAAATTCTGCCCAACCGTCTTCAGCCTGATTTCCTAGTTTTTGAATCTGCATTGCTACCTTATTACTCCATTCCTGAAGTTTAGCTTTTTCATCCTGGAAGTCCGCTTTTGCTTCTTCACTGGCTGATTCAATTTTATAATCAATGTCAGCTATTTCAGCATCAAGATCTGCTTTCAAATCAGACAATTCATTCTTCATGTCCCTCATCTCATCTTGAGCATCGTTCTTTATTTCTTCCATTGTTTCGGCCACATCATTCGCAGCATCTTCCACTCGATTTTCCTGATTATTAGTACATGCAACTATAGATAAGGCCAATGCAAAGACTGCAAAAATTCCTAATTTTTTCATGGTTGTTCTTTTAAGTTTTTGAATCAAATTTCACTGTCCTGACTCCTGAAATGAGCTATTTGTTCGATTATGGAATGAAAACGATGCTTTGGGTTGAGCCTGGGGGCCATCGTGAAGTCACGCACTAATTATGTATGTATTCTATGTTCTTCCAAACAATCCCGGGTTTCTGGGGGTCTGACTTTCTGATGTATAGTACAGGAACTCTGCCCCTGATAATTATGTTATCTTTGTTGTGGCCTCACCGAATGAAGCATTCGTAGTTCCTGTGTATTTATTTTTAAATAATACCAACTTTATCTATGAAGCCTCATTTTAAACGAAACTGGTTTTGGTACCTCTTGTCCATCTTGTTGCTGATTGGCAATGCCTATTTCTATATCGGACGTCAACAAGCACTAAAGAAAGCTGATGAAGCTGAGATCGCTGCTCAGGAAACTTTCAATAAAAGACTGGCAGAAACAAAAGTAGAACTGGAAGCCTTGCAGGTAGAAAAGGACGTACAATTCTACGCATCCCTATTGTTGGATGATATTTACAATAGAAGGTGGACGCAGGCCAAAAGGCAGATGAAGCACATCGTAAGCAATAGCAATGTGTTGTCTGTGGATTATTTGCAACCCGATGGAGATATAACTGTGAGTACGCTACCCCGGGAAGGTGAAAACGGAAAGAATATTTTTAGTGAGAAAATGCTCACTTCAGAAATCAAAATCAATCGGGAAGATGCCACCAATGGAGAAATGCTCTCTGTACCCTTACAGTACAAGGATATGGACCTGGGTCGCTTGATTATTCACTACAGTAGTCAGACAATGAATATGACACCCCAGTAGATTTACACCCCAGTATTTTTCTCCTCAGGTATTCATGCCTCCGTTTGAGGTCGTTTGGGTCCTTGCCCCTGGATAGGGGTTATACCTTATCCACGACCAAACCAGGTGAGGCAGATTTTGGTAATACCGCAGCCAGGATGTAGGTCTGCAGATATTTTGTGCTACTTGTTAAGATGTCCCAATCGCTCAACTTTTTTCAGCCATTTTGCTCTGAAATCTTTGCTGGATAAACGGATTGGTCCGATCGTGGTCGTACGGACTTTACTTACTCCAATGAAATGGAGAGTGAGTTTTTTGATGGCGTTATGGCTGGGTCTGCCGTAGTACCACTTGTAGTACCAGGCGGGTTGATCCAGGGTACAGATGACCCTGGCACTCTTCCCCGTAAGGCATTTGTCCCACCACAAGGAATTTTCTCTCTTTTTAAATGCAAAGCCCGGAAGTAAAACTCGATCCAGAAACCCCTTCATGATGGCAGGTACCGATCCCCACCAGACGGGATACAACAGCACGATATGGTCGGCCCATTTTAATTTATCCTGTGCGTCAAGTAGATCTGGTTCTAGTTCAGTGCGCTTTCTATATCCAAATTGAAGATTTGGGTTGAAGTGTAAGTCTCTGATTATTATCTCCCTGATTATTGCATCAGACTTGCCCGCACCTTTCTTGTAGGATGCAGCCAATGCAAAGTTGAAACTTTCTTTATCAGGGTGACCATTTATGATGAGTATTTTCTTCATTAATGAATTGTGTATTTATCCTGAAAATGAGGAATTGGAACAGCATTGCATTCTAGAATATTTTCTTAAGTCTTTTCTCAAATATGGACTTTGTTAAATTGTCTTCCTGGAAAAAACTATAAAGAAGAAAACAGGCAGGGACAGTCAAAAATATGGTGCACACCAAAAATGTTAGGGTGCTGCAAGCGATATCAAGAGTGGTAGCTCCGATATTTCCGATATAGTACGAAAGGTCATGGTGATGTCCTAAGAAGTATCGGTGAACCGATATTGAATATTCATAAAACCGATAGGACGCTTCATATGCCAACCAGGTAGGATATACCCATTTTCTTAACGGTGCCCACCACGGTCCCCATATCGATGTATTTGATCCTTCCATTTCCCGATTTTTTACAAAAGTGATGGGAATGGATGAAATATCATTTGATCTATATCAAATTCGATTTCTGGGGTTTCGGATTCTGCTTAGGGTTTCAAGGGTAATCCCTAAATAGGAGGCAATATCTGTCAACGGAACTCTATTGGTAATGTCAGGTCTTATTAGGATCATTTGATGATATCGCTCCTCAGCTTTGTTAAATAGTATGGATGCAAGTCTTTCGCGGAGGCCCAGCATCGTCACCGTGACTACCTTGCTGATAAGTCGCTCAAAGTCGTGATGTTTGAGGCTTAACAGGTCCACGGTCTCTTTTGTGAATTCAAGCACCAGAGAATCTTCAAGAAATTCAATATAGTGAGGACTGGGTTCCTTGTTGAAAAAACTTACAATGGAGGCCATAAACTCTTTCTCAAAGGCAAACCAATCGGAAATATCTTTGCCATCCTTGAGATAATAGGCACGGGCACTTCCTTTCGCAATCAAGTAGGCATTTTCAGCATATTGACCTTCACGCACTACAATTTCACCTTTGCTGATCGTGTGAAAAGTAGAGCGAGCGATAAATTCACTCTGACACTTTTCGCTTAGTGGAGTATATAATTTGCCGATTTCCTGAAGAATGTGCTCAGGCTTCATGGTTGAAATTGGACTATTTAAGTTGTTGGTGTTGTCATTAGTAAGTAATCATATTTAAGGATGAATCTTGGAGTATGCTAATTTAGTAATTGCAACACTGGTTGAGTTTTTATCTGACACTTTCAAGATAATTGAATTCTTTCGAGGGACCTACTGGTATGGATTGTTACCGATCCTCTTCATAAATATCCGACACACCACCGGATACTATAAACTTCATAGCTACAGCGGGATTGATATCAATTGGGCGTACATGCTCCCGGGGGACGATAAATAATTCACCTGAGAAATTATAGGAGTGTGGAAAATAAACAGCTACTTTCTCACGCTCACCAAGCTTACTCAGGTCTTCTTCTGTGAGAAATCCCATTTTTTCCAGCTGTGAAATCGTATTCACAAGTACTATCACCGGCTTGTTAAATTTCTTTTCCTTCCCGACAAAAGCTGAGAAGAGATCATTCATCGCCGAATAAATCAACTTAAGGATGGGCGCTCTGTCCAATATATGGTTGAACAATAACCGAATTGGCTGCGCCAGAATACTTTGTCCGATGATCCCTACCAAAATCAAAAACAGAAAAATCACAATCAAGCCAATGCCCGGGATATCCACCCCGAAGATCTCAGTAAGCTGATCATCTAACAGATCATCCACAAAGGTGAAGATGACATAGATGATATAGGCAGTGACTCCAAAAGGTGCTATGTACAGCAGTCCTTGCAGGAAGTAGTTGAATATCTTTTTCATACGTATGATTTAAGAAAGATTCGATCCATTGTAAATCTACAATACCACCGTATAACTTCCATACTGAAGATTTATCGATCGCGACTACTTTTACAACTGCTGAAAATACCACACTCACACCCTTGTTGACCGAAACTTTAGTGAAGGTTACCACACCCACACTCACACTCACACCCAAATTTATTCCATCCGAACTCTTTTTTGTTCCGATTGGACTATTCCCCGGCCTTCTATTCTACTACATTTAGGCGATCCATTATAGAGAACGGGGAGTGAAAACCAAGCATATCATATATATAAGTAAAGCAGTAGCTCCCTTTGAGAAAAGTGAATTGTTGGATCTGGAACATCAGGCTCAGATCAAAAATAAAAAGTTGGGTATCACCGGTATGTTGTGTTATGTACAATCTCAATTTATTCAGTATCTCGAAGGATCTGCCGAGTCAGTGGACTATCTCATGGAGTCGATCTCTATGGATCAAAGGCATACGATCATCAAACGTATTCAGATGTCGGGTATTGGAAACCGACTATTTGAGGACTGGAGTTTGAGATATTACGCACCTGACGATCTTGAGGCCATCTTCCCAAATTTTCTAGGTTTTGTACTGGAATATGGCGGCATGGCGACCGTCCTGGATACCGATATGGAATCTTTATTGGTGAACAACTTAAGATTTATTGCTGCACAAGCACAGTAAAGTAATCTATTTGCAGATTTAGTTTCCTCAACGGAGAGTCCTGATGAGTTTCCGGGCTTTCCGTTTTTTTACTCATTGAACATGGAAGTAAGATTCTGTGTCCATATCCTCATAATTGAACACTTTCGAACAATGAATGCACTAGCAAGCTATCATAACTGTTAGACTTCTTACAGACACCAACTCTATGCATTTCTCCATTTTA
>JAUILM010000491.1 GCA_030432855.1 Bacteroidia bacterium | reverse complement strand
TTCATGTGGGGCAGCGCTTACTGTCATTGTAAGTTACACTTTTTGGGGTTTTCATGGCGAGGGAAAAGTCAGGCTATTGCTTCTCGATTCTGATCAGAAAAGAAGTGAATCAAGGACTGTACAAGAGGAAAGATATTTCGGTTATGTCCTAAGTGGGTAATGTTCAGATTTCGAATCTCAACTAAGATGTGGACGAAAGCATCATAAAATATTGACGAAGTTGGGCGAACATATCATTTGACAAGGCAAACACTACTGAATATCAAGAATGCCCTGGCAATCAAATTCCGCGCCGGGATCGACTTCTAGTGCTCGGGATCCCGATCCCGAAAGGGTAACGGTAGCTCCAGAATTAATAGTCATTTTCCCACCAAATATTAAGATGCCATAAGAATTATTGCGTTGGATATTAACTGTACCATCAAGAATGTCGATACTGCTGCCGGATCCAATCATGAAAAAACCTATTGCAGGCATTTCTCCATAAATATTTAGATCACCATGATTGAAAAACCTTCCACCAGTAAAAATATCTACGCCACTCTCTGAACCTGAGTTCTGGATGTTGATGATTCCCATATTGTAGAATTCTCCAGAACTAGTGAGACTAATCCCGTGGCCAATGTTACCATTTGCGGTTATTCCAATGTCATTGTAGTTGGTGAATTTACTATTTGGACTAAAAACGTGAATTGCATACGAATACTCCGTGTGGATCTCGACGGTTCTATAATTATCGAAGGTGGAGCCTGATCCTACCGTGATGCCTCTACCCTTTGTTTGATCTATTTGACACATTCCGTCATTGCGAAAGGCTGCCCCATTACGCAGCTCAATAGCTTGATGCTGATGGTCATTATTTCCGACATCCAGCACTAGCACAGTACCTTCATTATAGACTTTACTATCAGCCACTTGTAGTGCATAATTTAGTGCACCCGAAAACTTAATACTTCCATTCGAAAGTATAGTGAGGATCGCATTGTCATCAAGAAATAAATTCTTGAGATCAGCATTCGTGTTTAGAACCACACTATCGTTCTCTATTACGGTGCTGTCTCCGGTTTGTGGTACCTGATCTGGCATCCAGTTGTCAGGATCTTCCCAACTAAGTCCGTCTCCTAATCCGGTCCAGATGGCAGTTTGAGCGGGAAGTAAGGGAGAAATTAAGCAAATTAAGATGGCTAGGAATATCTGTTTCATACATTTGATTGAAAAGCTATTGAATTCAATTCAATTCAAATCTACATCGACAGCAGATGTTCTGTATCACCTAAATGAGTGATTTTCTCAAAAACTAGCAAGTCACAGGTCGGGCTTCTGAGAATACATGCATAAGAAGGAGCTGCTGGGTCTGAATTAACTAATTCCTGGTATTCTATACTTTATTTTTCTGACAGGCTAATTCATTTTATACTTCTCTCTGAATTCAGATGGACTGATACCTTCTTTTTTCTTAAATAATCTTGTGAAGTAAGGTGGGTACTCAAAGCCAAGATCATAGGCTACCTCCGATATGGTTTTATTGGGTTTTAGCAGTAGGTTTTTAGCCAGATCTATCAGATATAATTGTAAGTGTTCGGTAGATGTCTTACCTGTTTCCCGTTTAAGCGTATCACTCAGATAACGTTGCGATACGGATAGCCGGCCAGCAATTTGTTCAATAGCTGGAATACCATCCTTCTGCAATTGACCAGACTCGAAGTATTGTTGCAGTTGCTCATTAAATCGCTCTAGTAGGTCATTGGAAAAATCCGTTCGATTGATGAACTGTCGCTCGTAAAAACGATGTGCATACTTTAGTAGTGTGGCCAGATGAGCAATGATGATCTCCTTACTAAATGAGTCGGGGTTATTGTGATATTCCAGGTGCATATTTTCAATTATCAGCTCAATTTGCCTTTCTTCCCTGGGTGAAAGGTGCAGCGCTTCGTTGGCAGAGTATGAGAAAAATCCATACTTTTTAATTGCGATGGCCAATTCGGTCCCTATCAGAAAGTCCTCATGAAAATTGATGGAAAACCCCTTTTGTTCAAAAACCGCATTATTCTCCCACTGGAGCACCTGCCTTGGGGCAATAAAAAACAGGGCACCATCAGTAAAGTCATATTTGGTCCTCCCGTAGGTAAGATCTCCTTTTACAAATTTTTTAAAGCTAATAGAATAGCAATCGTTAGTGATAGGCGGGGAGCTTTCCTTAGGACACGGAAGAAATCCTTGTCCCATGGCGGTATACATGCTAAACATTGGATGCTGAGGCCTGGGAAGCTCCAAATATTCAAGGTAAGATGATAAAGTTTTAAAATGTTGCATCTTAATATTTTAATTCTTGTTTCGCTTCTAGTAATTGTTGATTGTAGTCATTAATCCGGGCATGCGTCAACCCATCAATAACCAGAATCACCACTAGCATGGCGATAGTTGTGATCATGCTTGCCCGCCATATGGGTGTGTTAACAAAGATGATAATAAGGGCACAGATGATAATAATGATGGGTACTGCTGTAAAAACAACATTTTTATATTCCTTGAGTGTAGCTTCCGTTCTTTCAAGTTCGGATGCCACAAAAGCCGCTGCATCTGTCTTATAGGCTGATTCAAACTGTATTACTCTTGATTTATTGGTGAAAAATAATCCCAGCCCAATGATAGTAAGGAGAGTTCCTGCCACCAAAGTAGGTATAATGTAGGCCTTTGCCATCTCGGTTTTCCCCAGTTGCCAAAGACCAAGACTCAGCGCCATGAATACAACACCAAAGAGAACAAAGAAAGGAGTAGATATCAGTTCGGCTTTAGCCCAGTCTGTTGCTGCTTTTAATATGTCCATGACTCAGATTTTATAATTTGTTAAAATTAAAGGTTCCAGTGTATACCAGTCACTTTTTCCGATAGATCCCACAACCTTTTGGCTACTGCTTTATCTTTTGCGTGTGGCTCAATATGATGTGCTCCCACCGGACCCACCCAATTATTTCTTCCGGTAGGTCCATAAAACGCATTTTGATCCAGATTTTCTTCAGTAGCACACATCAATGCTGGATAGGCACCATTTTCGGCAGGTTGGGTCAATGGAGACAATTTCATGAGTCCGAAAATGATCTTCATCATAAAACTTCCACTGGTCGAGATCAGTGAAGTTCTGGAAGAGCCAGGATGACAGGCATACGCTTTGACATACGTTCTGCCTGCTTTTTCTAACCGATCCTGCAATTCATAGATGGTCATAATCTGAGCCAGTTTGCTTTGACTGTATGCATCATTTGGTGCGTAGTCCTGATCCCAGTTCAAGTCATCAAATTTGATGGTCTTCAGACCCATATTATAACCCATGCTACCTACTGTGACAATGCGTCCTTTTGATTTTTCAATTAAAGGAAACAGCAAGGCCTGCAATGTGAAATGACCGAAGTAATTCGTTCCCATCTGACTTTCCCAACCATCGACGTTTATCTTTTGAGAGGGCACCTGGGCAATAGCTGCGTTGCAGATGAGTGCATCGATACGGGCGACTCTTCTCAGTACCTCACCGGCTGCTTTCCTGACAGAATCCTGTTCGGCCAGGTCCATCTGTATATTTAGTAGTTCTATCTCATTGCCAAGTTCTTGCTTTAAAATGGCAATGGTATCTTCTGATTTCCGCGCATTGCGGTTTAACATCACTACTTTTGCACCCCTGGACAATAGTATCCGGGCAGCTTCAAAACCCGTACCACTCGTAGTGCCTGTTATGACGTATGTCCTCCCATTTAATTTCCCCAGTCTCTCGGGAGTCCAACCTTTTTTTCCAAATTCAATAGTGCTCATCTGATCCTTATTTTTTACGGAAATAATAAGGCAAAGATCGTATGAAATCAGTGTGAACTCCTTATACGAATTTTCGATTCCCTGATACTTTTTGGTTTCATCATAGGACGTACTTCTGTCGGATGTGATCCGTCGGTCTACAGGACATCTGTCTCAAATTTGGATACTGGCACAGACTCTGATTTTAAGTGATCAGGAATTTTAAGGCCTCGCAAGTCATGCTGGGTGCAAATTCCGTTAGTTTATAGTCAGCGACGCCATTCATCTTAAATGGGTCTTTTTCCAGAATCCTTTCCAGGGCATCTTGGGACTCTACATGGGCTAGAATGATACCACCTGTTCGCGGAATCTTTCGCCCCGAAGCCAGGAAATGCCCTAGTTGATATTGCTCGCTAAGGTATTTCTTATGTGGATCCAGATATTGCTCGATCTTTTCCAGGTCAGCTTTATAGTTTAGATTAATTATGAACATTTGTATTGCTTTTTATTCTTACATTTTGGCTAATAGTTGACTCACATAGTGTATAGGTCAAGTACCTTGTTTATGTCAGTGTCACTGTTTATCTCATAGAAGTAATCCAGTTGCCATTTTTGGGTTCGTCTGGCTTGTTGGCTTGTGGGATTGTCCCATTTGGGATATACCCGAAATCCTCTCTTACCATCTTTTTTGACCGTGCTGAGTATTCCTTTGTTTACCAACAATGCTTTTGGGAAAACAAATTGTCCTGCTTTATCTCCGGCCTGAACGTTTACGATGTAGAAATCAATGGGATCATATTCATTGAATGGCTCTATAGTTCCGTTTTTATTGCGTTTCCAGCAAGTTAAGAATTGCCCGGTTTTCCTGGGAGTTATCCTTCCGTTTCTGCTAAGGATGTTTAATTCGTTCAGTTTGAACTGACAGGCGTAATAGCCTTTACCTTCCGATTCAGTTTTGAAATCAGAAATCTTAAATGAACACTTATCATAGATTTCCGTCTTGATCCATTGCAGATTGCTATCCATGGTGGGTTCTTAGTAGAGTTTTGTGCAAGTGGTGGTCATGTACTATCCTATCCTGGTTCCGTTTTCTACTTTTCTTTCGGGTTCGATTAGAGTCACCTCTTTGTTTTTACCCACAGCTCCCAGTACCAGACATTCACTCATCATATTGGCAATTTGTTTAGGGGGAAAGTTTACCACCGCTACCACCTGCTTTCCAATAAG
>JAUILM010000490.1 GCA_030432855.1 Bacteroidia bacterium | reverse complement strand
AAGTGATGGTGCAGCTATTCTCTGCAATGACCCTCACCTATCCCTGTCACTGCCGTCTGTTTGGTACGAACTGCACCTGGTATCCGGGGATGTGAATAGCTACGGAGTTTCCTTTCCGGGTATTCCTAATGTCATTATTGGTTTCAATGAACACATCGCCTGGGGACAGACCAACGTGGGACAGGATGTATCCGATCTTTACTCCATACTGTGGACAGATAATAAGAAAGAACAGTACGTAATCGATGGGAAAACCTATGATGCCATACCCAGCATAGAGCAATATCACGTAAAAGGTGGCGAAACGGTGACAGATACGATCATCTTTACGCACTGGGGCCCCATCTTACACAGTGACTCTGTTGACCTCGCATTGAAATGGCTGCCCCATGTAGCAGCTGAAACATGTATAAATCAGACGTTTGGGAGCCTGAACAGAGCGAAAGGATACGATGAGTATCTCGAAAGTCTCCAGTCATTTACCTCTCCACCTCAAAATTTTGCGTTTGCCTCCACAACCGGAGACATTGCCCTCAAAGTACAAGGAAGCTTTCCTATAAAGCGTCCCGGTCAGGGTAAAATGATCCTGGACGGTTCGCAAAGCAGTGCAGATTGGCTCGGACAGATCCCGTTTGATCGCACACCCATGGTGAAAAACCCGGAGCGGGGTTTTATTTCAAGTGCCAATCAGCATTCCACTGACACGACCTACCCATACTATTACTATGGTTATTTTGAGGACTACAGAAGCAGAACACTCAACAATAAGTTATCGGAAAAATCAGACTGGACAGTGGAGGATATGAAGCATCTTCAGAATGACAATTACAGTCAGTTAGCCGCTGATTTTTGTCCGGTACTTCTTGACCTCATAGCAGATGAGGAGTTGTCATCGCCCTGGATATCAAAAATGCGCGAATGGAATTTTCAATACGATAAGCATCGTGTCGAGCCCATTCTATTTGATGCATGGTATCAGAGATATTACCGAAAAACCTGGGATGAGCTGTACCAACATGCGGAAGGATTGCAAATCAGTACACCCGAAATATGGCGGACCATAGAATTGTCAAGTATGCATCCAGAAGATCCTGTATTTGACATAATGGACACAGAGATCATCGAAAATGCAAATGACCTGGCCTTACAGGCTTTTGAAGAATCAGTACAATATTGTGACAGTTTATTAGCCCTGGATGCTTCGTATAATTACGGTAGACACCGACCTGTCACCATCAATCATCTGACACGCATTCCCGCATTCTCGGTGCAGGACATTGAGGTAGGTAGCACGGCCAGAGCCTTAAATGCTATGCGAGGCACTCACGGTCCATCCTGGCGTATGATTGTCAAGCTGAGCAATCCCAAGGTTGAGGCCTGGGGTATCTATCCCGGAGGTCAATCCGGCAATCCCGGCAGTCCCTACTACAAACATACTATTGAAGATTGGGCTGCCGGTAACTACTTCTCATTACGATATGTTGACGATCCGGCACCACTACAAGCTCATCTATCGCAAAAAATTATATTCAGTAATGACTAGGATTATCACCTTCATCATTATAAGTGTTCTGGCGCTGGTCGCTGGGTTATACTTTCACTGGATGGCTACCTTTCTGGCGGTATTTCTGGGCATATATGTGGTAAGACCGACCATTTCAACGGGGATATTAACAGGATTTGCCTCCCTGCTGGTTGTTTGGTTTTCTCTGGCAACCTTTCTTGACTTGAGAAATGATCAGCTTCTAAGTAAGCAAATAGGAGAAGTGTTTGGAGGCCTCTCAGGCATACTCCTTGCCATACTGACTGGCGTCATCGGAGGCATTGGAGGAGCCCTTAGCGGCTGGCTGGGTGCGAGTCTTCGAAAAAAGTGATCCTATTCACTAAGAAATTCTCATATTAATGAACAAAGGGATACACTTCTATCGTTAACTAGAGGAACACTTTGTACAATTCTAAATAGCCTCAATGGTACAAGACGAAGAGAAATACAGAATTGCGGAAAAACGAGTGCGAAGAGTGAAGCAATTCTATAAGCATCTCAGCACCTGGATTTTCACCAGCATCTTTCTGGCCCTGCTATTCTTTGCACTGAGAATGCCACCCTTTATTACCCTGGTCTGCGTGGCAGGATGGGGTATCGGCATAGCCAGTGAAGCGGTGGAGGTTTTCGGATTTCCTGGTATTGGTAAAAACTGGGAAGAACGTATGATTGAGGAAGAGCTTCGAAAGATGGATCGGAAGCAGCAACATGCTGAATTTTACGAGCAGGAAGAATATCTCGACCTGGAAGAAGAAGACCCGGACGAACTGGATCTCGAGGAGCTTAAAGAATTGCGAAAGAACTGGAAAGACTCAGATTTTGTGTAATAATTCAGGACTTCAGGCCCACCATCAATATATTATAATTTTTTTTAAGGTATAGTCAGAATTCTTCTCGCTTTATTACATTGGTTTATCGATTTTAACTATATTTATTTTTATTGTGAAAGTAAGGAGGAGACTGCATCAATTTTCCCCTAAGAGTGCTTAGAGGCCATCCCGTTGAAGAGACTTTGCAGTATTCCTCCTTTCTTTTTTTCTCCCTGTCTTTACCTTCCTCGATATTATATTGACTTCTATTATCATTTGTAATGATGCTGATAAACTGGCTATTGTGTTGACTATTCTGTATTTTCCCCTTTCCAGGAAAAGAGATCAAGGCACGATCAAATGACGGGAGATGAATTTGGATGTGAACAATATCGTTGTTGCTAGGGAAGGTTTTTTTCACCTTCCAGGAATTGTAAGCTGATATCACCAGTGCTTCCCAACTTTCCCATATATTAGAGTTAAAGCATTTTAGATCACTAATGCCAGATCAGAGTCGGAGAAAATTCAGACGCTTTAGATTCAAGATACATGAGATAATATTTGAATCTGATACACCGGCCGGAAAGCTCTTCGATATCATTCTCCTGGCTGTCATAGCACTTAGTGTAGTGGTAGTTATGCTGGAAAGTATTGAAAGCATACGTCTGAGGTGGGGATTTGAATTGCGGGTCCTGGAATGGGTTTTTACTGTATTTTTCACAATCGAGTACGTCCTTCGATTGTATTCTGTGTATAAACCGTGGAAGTATGCCTCCAGTTTTTACGGTGTCATTGACTTCCTGGCATTGCTTCCCACATACCTGGGTATTTTTATAGCTGGAGGGCAATCGTTGATCGTAATCCGCTCATTAAGACTATTACGAATCTTCCGAATACTGAAGTTGGGATCCTTCATGACCCAGGGAGCCATCATTCTGGACTCCATCAATCAGAGTAAGAAGAAAATTGCCGTTTTTCTCTATTTCATCGTCCTGTTAGTCCTAATCATAGGGTCTGTCATGTATGTGGTGGAAGGAGAAGACAATCCGGCATTTGACAGTATCCCGACCAGCATTTACTGGGCTATTGTGACCCTTACCACCGTAGGATATGGGGATATCATACCGATCACCAATGTTGGAAAGTTTCTCTCCGCTGTCGTAATGATTCTGGGCTATGCTGTGATCGCTGTGCCTACGGGTATTGTCTCCGCCAGTTTAATACGGGCTGACGCCAAGGTGACAGGACAAAGCTGTCCAACTTGTAGTAAGGAAGGTCACGAACCCGACGCTGTTTACTGCAAATACTGTGGTGAAATTCTAAATCCCGAACCGGAAGACTTTTGAGCGCAATTCTAACGAAATCGCTTGGGCACCCTGGTATTAGCCAGCAATGTTTTTATGCTATACTTTCCACTACCATTGACGAATACCGAAAGCAGTCCGCCAGCAATTGCCATATTTTTCATAAATAGAATGGATTCCATTCTTCGGACTTCCGGGGGATCATTCCAAAAGCTATGTACGATAAAGGTAAGAGGTATCCAGTAGAGGAGAATAAGCACGGCGCCAAATCTTGATCGATATCCAATCAATAAAAGTGTCCCACCGAGCAACAAAAGAAATATGGACGCCATAAGCAACATGTCCTGCTGGAAATTGATCCCATAGCTGGTCATCAGGGCCTTGGTCTTTTTGAAGTACCAAATAGAGTCAATTCCTTCGTACAAGAATATGGTAGCCAATAGAATACGGCCGATCAGATCAACGACATCTTTCATTCAATTTGATTTCACTTGATCAGCAACTGCTTTTGCCACCAGCTGACCATCAATAGCTGCAGAAATAATTCCACCTGCATATCCGGCTCCCTCTCCGCATGGATACAGTCCGGATACTTGTGGATGATTTAGAAATCTGAGATCACGGGGAATTCTGATGGGTGCACTGGTTCTGCTCTCTGTACCGACCACCACTGCTTCCTCACAAATATATCCTTTTGCTCGTCTTCCAAATACCTCTAACCCCTGAAGTAACAATTTAAACAAATTTGCCGGTAGCAGTGCATGAAGTGGTGCACTATAAATCCCTGGAATATAGGAAGTCTCAGGTACTGACGCACTCTCCTTACGCCTGATGAAATCAGTAACGCGCTGTGCGGGTGCTCGTTGCGACCCGTCCCCATATTGAAACAGGGACTGCTCCACCATCATCTGATAGTGAAGCCCGGCCATGACGCCTTCAAAGCCATGCTCAGCCCATTGCCCGGCATCCACAGAAGTCACCAGCCCCGAATTTGCAAACGGAGAATCACGCCGGGATAAGGACATTCCATTCACCACGATCTCTCCGGGAGCGGTGGCTGCCGGCACTATGAGCCCTCCCGGACACATGCAGAAAGAATACACTCCTCTCCCACCAATTTCGCATGCCAGTCGATAGGATGCAGCCGGAAGACCCTTCTCACGCGGAGTGCGACCATACTGCATCTCATCAATCAGTGGCTGTGGGTGCTCGATACGGACTCCCATGGCAAATGGCTTCGCATCCAGACGAACTCCCTTACTAAAGAGTAGCGTGTAGATATCTCGAGCACTATGACCAGTGGCCAGGATCACGTGACGAGCAGAAATTGGCTCATTCTCATTGAACGTCAGTCCTGAGGTTT
>JAUILM010000489.1 GCA_030432855.1 Bacteroidia bacterium | reverse complement strand
TGAGTCTTTGAAGACGAGACTTTCCAGTCGGTTTTCTGTTTCAAGGACTCGACTACCAAATAGCTTGAGAAAGAAGCTCTGCAATGCATTCCGCTCCCTGAAAAGACTGTTGATGTCTTTCTTGTGGATGATGCAGACCTCTGTCTCTTCCATGGCGATTGCAAATTCATTTCTTTTTTCATCACTGATCAGGGCCATTTCGCCGAAAACCTCCCCTTTGCTTAAAATCGCTTTGATGATTTCCTTGTCAGCTTCTCCCATCACGGCTATTTTCACCCGGCCCCTTACCAGAAAATAAATTCTGTCGCTGTGATCTTGCGGTACATAGATATGATCTCCTTTCTTGAAGATTTTTTCAGCATGCTTATCCGTTTGAGTGGTCATCTTATCAGGGCAAAAAATGCCGCTGACATCCACATTTTGGAGATACCAATAAGTTGAATCCATCTGCTAGGGTTTGAACTTAGTTTTAACAGCGTACCTGAAATATAGTTGATAAGTAAGAAAATGGGTAAAATTCAGCCTTTTGTAATCACTCCTTAAGAAAAAAGCACGCTTAATGTCCACCCGGGTCGATTACATTTTTGCCTTTATCTACATCTGCTGATCCAGCTTTAAGCCAAAGTTCTTCTGGAAAGTCCTGAAATGCGGATTTTGAGTGCACAGGTGTTCAAACTTTTCCTTGGAAGTCAGCAATTTTGGCTTCTCAGGAAGATTTCCACTGGAAGCATCTATTTCAATACGTATAGTCAGACGGGGAAGTCCGAGCTCACTACGCAGTCTTTCGATTAATGCAGTCTCCTGAAGAATAACTGATTTTGAAATCATAGTAGTGACGGTGGCCACAATCGCATTATTCTTCACGTCTAATTCGGTCTTTTCGAGTACCGCTCTCACGGTCTGCGAGTTCTGCGAAGATGCGTAGTTATTCCAAATGGATGCTACCTGATCCAATTGAACCACTGTCGACTTTAACTCATTTTGCTCAGTCAGTTTCTTCGCCGCATCTATGAAATGACTCAGCGAACTCATGGACGGCATCTCATCTTTGGATCGAGACTCAATTTTGAAGGGTACTGTCTCAATTCCCTCTACGTCAGTTTTCGCATCTGCTACCTCTTTACTGGCAACGGGTGTTTCAGTTTCAACTTTTTCTTGGTTTGATTCCTCAGTAGATGATACGGTTCGAGATCCATTTGAGGGCGATTTCCCAAACGCATGATCCTTTTTTGTTATGTCACTGACGGGTTTAGTTTTTTTTTCCTGCACGGGCTGTGGACTCCCATTAGTATTCGGGGATGATCCAAACTGGAGATAATTGATCTTGATCAAAGCCATCTCCACATGAAGACGCTTGTTCTTTGCCATTTTATAGTTTATGTCACAATCATTGGCAATATCAAGGGCTCCAAGCAGGAATGATTCTTCAAGATTTGCCGATTGCGACAAATATTGATTCTTCAGCTGATCACTGAGACTCAATAAATGATGGATCGCATTGTGCTTACAAACCAGCAGGTTGCGAAGGTGTTCTGCCAGTCCATTTAAGAACGTATCGCCATCAAATCCCAAATGCTGAATCTTATCGAAAAGGTCTAGTACGGCAGCGACATCACCTAATGCAAAGGCATCAACCACTTTAAAATAGTATTCATAGTCCAGGATGTTGAGATTGCTGATGACATCCTGATAGGTGATTTTCTTACCACCAAAACTGGCAATCTTATCAAAAATGGATAGTGCATCACGCAAGGCACCATCCGCTTTCGTAGCGATAACGTGCAATGCCTCTTCATCTGCTTCGATGCCTTCATCCTGGCAAATGGCTTTCAGTTGCAGGATAATATCATCAACTTGAATCCGCTTAAAATCAAAAATTTGGCAGCGAGAGAGGATTGTGGGGATTATTTTATGCTTCTCAGTTGTCGCCAGGATAAAAATGGCATAGGGAGGCGGCTCCTCCAGAGTCTTAAGAAAAGCATTAAATGCCTGCTGAGAGAGCATATGGACCTCATCAATAATAAAGATCTTGAAAGTGCCCTCCTGTGGTTGGAATCTTACCTGCTCTATCAGGGACCGAATGTGCTCAACACTATTATTGGATGCCGCATCTAATTCGAGAATATTGAGACTGGCATTCTTTTCAAACGCTTTACACGATTCGCATTCGCCGCAAGGTTCGGTGTCCTCGCCCACATTTTGGCAGTTTAACACTTTGGCCAGGATCCGGGCACAGGTGGTCTTACCTACACCCCGGGGTCCGCAAAAGAGAAATGCATGGGCCAGTGTATCTTGACGAATAGCATTTTTTAGGGTCTTGCTTACGTGCTCCTGCCCCACTACATCATCAAACCTAAGTGGTCGGTATTTTCTCGCAGAAACAACAAATTGACTCATATCCCTAAATCTCCTCCAAAGCTACAAAAAGGAGTAGACACACTCGCATCGAGTTTTACACATTCAGTATGACAGATCCCTGGTATGTAGTAACTACCCATCTGACAGTGCATACCATTTAGTGAAATACATTCCTGGAAAATTCAGGTATTTTTGCCGGCACAAAACATTGTCAGATGCGAATAGCCATTGCCCAGCTCAATTATCATATCGGCAACTTTGAAGGTAACATTGCTAAGATGAAGCAGGCGATATCTGAAGCAAAAAAGCAGAACGCGGATATCGTTGCCTTTGGTGAGCTTGCCATCTGCGGGTATCCGCCACGTGATTTTCTTGAGTTTGACGATTTTATCAGATTGGCAGAGGAAGGCATTATGACGCTTGCAGAAGCGGCTGATGATATTGCCGTGATTGTTGGCGCTCCCGCTAAAAATCCCGAACCGGAAGGCAAGGACCTATATAACTCTGCCTTTGTACTTTACAATGGATCCATCATTCATACAGCAAAAAAGACATTACTTCCTACATACGATATATTTGATGAATACAGATACTTCGAGCCCTGTCATGACTTCAACGTATTCGAATTTAAAAATCATCGAATTGCTCTGACCATATGCGAGGACTTGTGGAATATCGGAAATGAGAATCCATTATACACGGTGTGTCCTATGGATGAGATGATGCCCCAGCGACCCGACATCATGATCAATATATCAGCTTCTCCATTTAGCTATACACAGTCACAGGAGCGGATTGCGGTCATGAGAGAGAATACCTTGCGATATAACCTTCCCTTGTTTTACATCAATCACGTTGGAGCGCAAACAGAGCTGATTTTCGATGGGGGGAGTTTGGTCATCGGACCTTCAGGGAAGATCGTGGAGGAACTTCCGTATTTCCGGGAGGAGATCAAAGTGTATGAGCTGGAGGAGGTGATGCAGGAGAAATCTTCTATCACGCAACCCAAAGATAAGTATGCACTAATACACGAAGCCTTGCTATTAGGTATCCGGGATTACTTCGGAAAGTTAGGATTTAAGAAGGCGATACTGGGTCTCTCAGGAGGCATTGATTCGGCATTGGCCACTACGTTAGCCGCTCAGGCTTTGGGTTCGGAAAATGTCAGGGTTCTTTTGATGCCATCCAAGTTTTCTTCAGACCATTCTATCAGCGACGCGGTCCAGTTGGCTAAGAATCTGGGCATTCAATATGATATCATCTCCATAGAATCAGCTTTCGATGCTTTTGAAAAGAGCCTGGACCCCATCTTTGGTGATTTACCTTTTAACATAGCGGAAGAAAACATTCAGGCGAGATCCAGAGGAGTCTTACTAATGGCATTATCCAACAAGTTTGGAAACATCCTGCTAAATACATCCAACAAAAGTGAAGCCGCAGTTGGGTATGGCACCCTGTATGGTGACATGGCGGGTGGACTGAGTATTATTGGTGACCTTTATAAGACAGAAGTTTTTGAACTAAGCAAATGGATAAATCGTAACGGTGAAGTTATACCTGAAAATTCTATTACTAAGCCGCCAAGTGCAGAACTACGACCTAATCAAAAGGACAGTGACAGTTTGCCCGATTATGAAGCCCTGGATGAAATACTCTATCAGTACATTGAAAAGGAGCAGGGACCCCGGGAGATTTACGCCATGGGATTTGACCCAAAGCTGGTAGATCGGATATTACGCCTGGTAAATATCAACGAGTTTAAACGTCACCAGATGGCTCCTGTACTCAGGGTTTCAAAGAAAGCATTTGGAATGGGTCGTCGCATGCCTATCGTGGGCAAGTATCTTAGTTAATTGTCTCGGATAGTCTATGGATCGATGGTTTAGGCCGCAGCTTTATGGTGCCATATCGACGCTCAAAATCTAAACCAAATAAAGGGTGGGTTTTATCTCGGTCCCTAAGTATTCCTTTGTTAAAAAGGTAGAAATTCAATTTAAAATTCTTTGGCATTTTCAGTTCTCCGATGATATAAATGAGCATACAGAATGCTGCTGAGAAAATTCTGTAAAAGCTTCATTATTAACCTAATAAAAAAGATATCGGAAGATTTCGTTAACAAGGGTAAAATCATACCTTTGTGCGGAATTTTAAGAACGGGTAATTCACCGATGCAAAAAGCACATCTTATCAGATCTATTCTCCTGGCAGTTTTCGCAATCAGTTTCAACCTGAGTGTGATCAATGCTCAGGACCATGACAATCATGATCATTCGCAAGAAGAGCACGCATCGCATGGTGCTCATGACACACACGATGACCCCTGTGCACACGTAGGGGGGCACCATGGAGAGTTTGATCCGGCAGCAACGGCATTTCATCATATTGCAGATCCTAACGTATTTTCGATAGGACCTTTCAATTTTCCGTTGCCTTGCATTTTGTACGCTCCAGGTCATGGTCTTGATATTTTTTCATCCAGCAAGTTTGGATTTGATTTTCGGGGTCATGGTGAAGGCAAAAAAGCATACAAAGGTTATGTACTCGACCAGGGATCAGTGATGCGGGTAGCTGACGCTTCTTTTCCGCAAGATCAGGTGGATATCGGAGGTGTGGCACATGTTGGAGATGATGCTTACGCATGCTATGAAGGGACAGCGTACAAACTG
>JAUILM010000488.1 GCA_030432855.1 Bacteroidia bacterium | reverse complement strand
CATGCCTGGGATGCTGGGTTGGTTTAAAATGACGCCAGAAACCAGCATTGAAGATATGGAATGGCTTTTGACTCGCTCCGCAGCATACGATGCGGGATATGCATTTGTAGTGGGTGATGGTATCATAGAACAAAATGGAAATTCGGAAAAAATACTATCGCTAATTGGCGAGTGGGAAAAAGCCCGAATCGGTGGAGCTTTTAGTGATGAACAAAAAGAAGTAATGAAAGATCTTGATACTGAATTCAGCCTGACAAATCAGGGAGAAAATGCATGGAGTTTGCGTCGCGTATATTCAGGTAAGTTCAAACACGAGAAAAAAGTGAAGCAGCCTGGAGAACCTCTGTACTCCACTTTTGATTTTCATCATAAAGGAAAAGACCAAAGTATTAATTTCATTTTGACAGCCATTGAATCAGATCTTGCGGAGATCATCCTGGAAATTGATAATTATAAGGAAATAATACTCCCCGAATCACTGAAGGCCGGACAAACCATTAAATATACGGGTGGTGACAAAGCTCAGATCTATTCTAGTACATGGCAAATAATACAAGAGATCGATATCGATGCTAATGACTTTAAAATATCTGAAGGAGAACATACAATTACTTTTGATTGTCAATTTAATAACGCAGGAAAAGATGCCCTGGCAAAATTAGAAATTCGGACCTTTGATGAAGCGAAAAAAATCACATTGCCGACGCTCTGACTTGCATTTAAAAACAGGACAATCGTCCTGATAATCTGCTTTGCGATCATGTATACTTGTCTACATGGACATTGCCGAAACAGAGATGCTGTTACAGATTTCATCAATCCCAATTTGGAGATGAAAAAAGGGCTCCGAAGGGGTGATATAATGCATAGGTGGGTCCCTGCCCGCCGGATAAAGAGAGAACGTTCACCCGCCCTGCAGGGGTGCAATAATCAACGGCTGTTCGTTTTCAAATGATTTCAAAGGTAAATCATCAAAACCTACCCAAGAGTCGCGTTCCCCAATACGAACAGTTCCAATAGAAAGACTATCTTAAACAAGAGATACTGTCATTCGATTTCAAACAGATTCAGCTACAAAACATATGGTAAAGCGCTTACGAATAATTCTGATTTTCCTTATCGGCCTGTCCCTGCATTTAGGCTGTAACGATCCTAAAGAGCAAATGCAACAAGATAAGACCTCCCCCACCAACTTTATCTTATTGATGGGGGATGATCATGGATGGGACGAAGTAGGTTATAATGGCCATCCCTTTGTGAAGACACCGGTCCTGGATGAAATGGCCAGTCAGGGCATGCGTTTCGATCGTTTCTATGCTGGTCATCCCACCTGCTCGCCAACACGTGCCAGCTTTTTGACGGGTCGCCACCCTAATCGATGTGGCACCTTCACGCCTAACTGGTCCATGCGTCCAGAGGAAATCAGTATCGCACATCTGGCGCAGCATGCAGGATATCGATCAGCCCACTTCGGTAAGTGGCATGTGGGACCGGTGAAAAAAGAATCGCCGACCAGCCCGGGTGCCATGGGATTTGATGCATGGCTTTCTCATGATAATTTCTTCGAGCTTGATCCGGTGTTGTCCAGAAATGGAGAAGACCCTGAGAAAATAGAGGGTGAAAGTTCAAAAATCCTTATTGATGAGACCATTCGATTTATAGAACAATCAAAAGAAAATAATCAGCCCTTTCTTATTGTCGTGTGGTTTGGCTCACCCCATGAACCCTACTCAGCCTTACCAGATGATCTGGCGCTATACCAGAATTTACCGGACTCTCTCAATAAAGATACGGTCAGGCTCACATCAAATAAGACCGGGAAGGCTACCGATCGGCCGCTTAGGGATGTCTTGCAGGAACGCTATGCGGAAATTACCGCCATGGACAGAGCAATTGGAGAGCTTAGAAATCACCTGCGAGAGAATAATATGCAGGATAATACCTTTCTACTTTACTGCGGTGATAATGGAACTCCCGCGAGTGCAGGCAGAACCGCTATGACGATTCGAGAGGACAAGGGTTCTCTGTATGAAGGGGGTGTTTTGGTACCTGGCATTGTGGAGTGGCCCGCCGTCATCAAAGCACCCATGGTCAATAAGAATATTGCCGTCACCAGCGATATTCTACCCACTATTGCAGAAATAACGCAACAAGCCCTCCCCGACCGACCCATCGATGGGGTGAGTTTGTTGCCATTTATAAAAAATCCAAAAATGGAGCGAACTGATCCTATTTTCTTCTGGCAATTTGATACGCGTAGTGCCTTTCCTGATAACCCAGAACATTACATAGATCCTGCTCTGCAAGAAGGAACCACTCCCCTCGTCAAGATGATGGCAGGGAAGTACACCCGCTCTTTTAGAAATTATGTGTATTCGGAAGTTTCAGCGGATCACTTTGGTGGTGAGAGGGCTATGATGACCAATAGATTTAAACTGGTTCTAGATGGCCAAACACCCCACACGGCAGGAGATGAATTATATGATTTAGAAAATGATCGTGAAGAGAAAATAAATGTAGCAGATGAATATCCGCAAGTAGTGGATGAAATGAAAAATGCAATGCAAAGTTGGCAGGAGTCAGTATTAAATAGTCTTACGGGGGCAGATTATTGAATATACAGATAAAATACGGTTGGTAAATAATGTCCAGTAAATAAGGTAAATATGAAGCCAGAATTAACGGTGTTTGTTTAATATCTTGATATAGGTAAGATCTTACCTTATCACCACATTGTAAATAATAAGGAGATGATTGCAAGATTCGGGGAAGCATTATCCGAAATATCGAGGAGATTTATTCCAGACTCGTTTGTCTTTGCGCTTACTTTAACGATTGTCACTGAAGTTGCTGCCCTTTTATACACAGATGTGACTATCATAGAGTCAATAGAAGCGTGGTACAATGGGTTCTGGATGCTCCTGGAGTTTGGTATGCAAATGGTTCTAATTCTGATTACCGGGTATTCTATTGCTCTTTCGTCTCAGGCTAAAAAGTCTATTTATCATCTGACTCGTTTCATTCAGACACCCAACCAGGTCTATCCATTTGTCATATTGCTAGGTATGCTGTTAAGTCTGATAAGCTGGGGCTGGATGGTCATCACCGCGGTTATGGCAAGAGAATTAGCCTTACGCATTAACGGAATCAATTACCCATATCTCATTGCTTGTGTCTACTTTTCAGGTACTCTGTGGGTGAGTGGCCTATCCAGCACAATTCCGCTTTTATTAAATACCGAGGGCAACTTTCTAATTGAGTCAGAAATCTTGTCCGCTACCCTCTCTACCACGTATACATTGGGTTCCGTGTTAAATATTTCGGTGCTTGGATTCTCTTTCGTAATTGCTCCCATCTTGTTTAGATTGCTAAGTCCCAAAGTCGGACCAGGACTAAAAGACCTACTCTACACACGAAATGCAATCAAGGAGCTCACAATTGAGGAAGAAGCGAAGAAAATGACAAACGCGGTAGCAACAATATCAGACAAATTGAATAACCATTCCATATTTCAGTATCTCGTGAGTCTGATGGGAGGGACATACATCGTGTTTCATTTTAGCACCAAGGGCTTTGATATCAATCTGAATATCATGATTTTCATTTTCGTTGTTCTTGGTTTGCTTTTGCACAAGACACCCATACAATATGGTATAGCAATGAAACGTGCAAGTCTAAATATTTCTGGAATTTTGTTTCAATTTCCTTTCTATGCAGGTATCATGGGCATAATGATGTATACCGGATTAGGCAAAGAGCTCGCTGAGTGGATGACGTCCATAAGTACAATTGATACCTATCCACTTCTGGCTTACCTCTCGGGTGCCATCGTTAATTTTGCTATTCCATCAGCAGGGGGGGAGTTTGCTGTTATTGGTCCCAGCATTATTAATACTGTAAACGAAATCGGCCAGGGTCTATCTGCCCAAGAATTGGATGAAATGATTGCCAGAGCCGCATTATCAGTTGCCTATGGAGAATCTTTGACTAACTGCCTGCAACCATTTTATCTTTTGATCATTCTTCCTATCATGGGAGCTGGCATTAGAATTCAGGCACGAGATATTATGGGATACCTGATTTTACCTTTTATGGTCTTTTTCGTTGGTTGGGCGATCATGGTAGTCTGCTTACCCCTATGAGATGAAATCAAGTTTCCAACCACTGTTTACTGAAAACTATAATATAAAGACATGAGTATCCCTACCACGTTTACCTTACTATGGATGACTTTAATTTTCACCCTGACGACTACATATCAAAATGACCCAATATTTAGCGAATTTTCAATGAAGCAGTTTTCGTTTCAGGGACACTCCGCAAAAATTGTTTTTCCTAAGGAAGCTAACTCAACTCGGGATTGGATCTGGAGAGCAAGATTCTGGGGGCACGAACCACAAGTTGATAAGGCATTGCTTGAAAAAGGATTTCATGTGGTATATGTCGACGTCGCCGATCTCTTTGGCAACCAGGAAGCCGTAAGGCGCTGGGATGATTTTTACGAGTATTGTATATCGGAGCACAAACTCAATAAAAAAATGGTGTTAGAGGGTATGAGTCGTGGTGGATTGATTATTTACAATTGGGCATCCCAAAACACCGACAAGGTGCATTGTATCTATGCCGATGCTCCGGTGTGCGATATAAAAAGCTGGCCGGGAGGATTGTATAGTGGGCCCGGAAGTCCCGATGTATGGAAAACCTGCCTGGACGCCTATAATCTGGACACCAATTCCGTATTGACCTTTAAGGATATTCCCATCAATAACTGTGAAAATGTGGCCAAGGCGGGTATACCCGTCCTCCATGTATTTGGAGATGCAGATACCGTGGTACCCTTTGAGGAAAACACAACAGTACTGGCGGAGAAGTTTAAAGATGCAGGAGGTACCATCGAATTGATTCGTAAAGAAGGGGTAGGTCATCACCCCCATTCTCTGGAAGATCCAAAACCCATCGTCGACTTTATATTAAAAAGTATGGGGGCTGCAGAATAAGTAGTTTTCTGTAAGCAATTCTTCAGCGATCTATTAC
>JAUILM010000487.1 GCA_030432855.1 Bacteroidia bacterium | reverse complement strand
ATACAGAAATATAGTTTGCTGGGTTTACATTCGATGAGCTGAATGTTTTTATCGAGGCCAGGTTGCTAAATAAATTTCAGCATTGGACTCATGGGAAGAATAGTAACTCATTAGAATTCTATCCGACTCTACCAGAAATGAGGGGTAACTGCAATCGCCTCCGGATGGCAATAGGTGATGAATCTCGAAATCGCCTTTCAACGAACCTGTAAGGATCCCCACTTTTCTCTCCTCATCACCATAAATCCTTGTTCCCGCTAAAACCTCATCTTCTGAAAGAATGGTAAAGGCGGGTCCTCCAAGGCGTAAATCTAATTCTTTCCATTGCCAATTGTCATAGGGTGCTTTGCTCCATCCCCAATATCCCATTTGATTTCCCGCTTCACGACGATGCAAAATGTAGGCGGTACCATCTTGAGAGAACTGGATGCTGGCTTCATTAGGACGTCCATCCAGACCCAGATCACATACGAGGGAATAATGAACTCCATCTTCTGATTTTACCAATTTTGATGATTTAGCACCTCGCTGATATAAGACACCATATGCAATATTATTGTGCCATGTCACCGACCAAAGCCAGTCAAAGTCAGTTTTTACTTTTGGATCGACAACTATAGGTACAGGCTCCGAGAATTTCTTTCCTTTTTTATCCGAAAAAAAGACCTGTGTATGCATACCGAGAAGTTCTTTCCCTTCATAGTGCGACCCACCAACCAATGCCATGATACGTCCATCAGGGGTTATGGACAATTTAGGATCACGTAAATCAATGCCGTCTTTCATAAGCTCAGCATACTTCTTCCAGTTACTGACATCTTTTGATCGGATGATCATTGAGGTGCCATCTTCTCCATAGACATGATGTTCTCCCGTGCGAAAGGCACAGTAGTAGGCTCCTTTAAATTTTATCAACGAGGTAAATGCATCGTGATTATCGCTGCTGTAAATCTTTGAGACTTCCAATTCAGGTATCTGAGCCCAGGACATCTGGCTCAATGCACAGAATAGCACCCAGGCATAGAAATGTTTACTATAGTACTTCATAGGAAACTAAAATAGAGAAAATTAGAGTGGTTACAATCAGAATAGGTATCAAACCCTGATGAAATGATACGCTCCTGAATAGCTCTAAATTAATCTACTGACTTTGATCAAATTAGGGGCGGGCCACCATTTAGTGCTTTTAGAATTCAGGGACTCAGATCTGGTTTAACTCTTTCGGTGGAACATTAGCAGCCGTACATCCATCACACTATTTCCTGGTATGTCCAGTGCTTTAAGTACCAATTGCTGTTTTCCTTTTTTCAACGCGATATCGCTGATATGGAGCGGTCGAAAGTCTTTGACATAGGATTCTTGACGTTCGTGCCGATCGTTTTCCATGCCCTGTAGGGGAGGATCATGCCCCTCGGCTACTCTGGCTTCGACTTTCGAATCGCCGGATTGTAAGACAAAGGTACTGCCTACATCTGCGGGAGGACAAGTGTAGTAGATCTCGACAGAGAAGACCCCGTCAGCAACCACGTCCACATCCCAGGTGATGCTATCCTGAATAGACGTCCAGTTGCGAAAAAAGGTATTATTTGGAAAACGATTCGATCGCTCAATACCACCGTGAGGAATGCCATCACGGGCAGGTACCTGAGTATGGATAAAATCAGGGTGTCCCAGAGGAAATGTTCGGATATCTTCTTTGGGTAGTTCAGCGAGTACTTCTTCTTCCCATTGCTGTCTGGCATCAGATAAGGAACGGGTTAATTCGGTGAGGTCACCCGAGAGGTCATTTCGTTGTTCCGGATCTTTGATCATGTCAAACAACTGACCATCATGTCCAAGACGGTACTGCTGGCTCCTCACACTGGTACGATTTCCCCAGTGACTAAATATGAGTCGATCTTCCCAGGCAGGATTTTCCTCAATCAGCAGGGGCTTCAGGCTTCTACCGTCGATAGCTTTTGAGAGATTAGTTGAAATACCCGCCAGATCGGTAAGGGTGGGTAAAAAATCAATGGCTGAAGCAATCTTCCCCACTTGCTTTCCTCCGGGAATGGTACCAGGCCATCGAACGAATAATGGGGAGCGCACGCCACCCTCATCAGTACTTCCTTTTCTGCCCTTCATGCCACCATTCCATCGGTATCCATTCGGACCATTATCACTCAAATAAATGAATATGGTTTCCTCTGACAGAGCCAGAGAATCCAGTGCATCCAATAACCTTCCCACATTCCAATCTATATTTTCACACATCGCCAGTGCTGCCCTAGTATGTACGATGTCCTCTTTTTCCGGATCTCGATGGCGCATGGACAATTCCTTGTCTTTAAATTTATTCCACCAGCGGTCAGGCACTTGCATGGGGCTATGCGGTGTGTTATAGGGAAGGTAAATGAAAAAAGGCTTCTTCTGATTTTTCTCCATAAACTCTATCGCCTTATTAGTAAAGTCGTCTATCACAAATCCATCGCCTTGCACCAATTGACCATTGTGCTCGAGCATGGGACTAAAATAATTGCCCCAGTGGCCTGAGCAGAAACCATAATACTCATCAAACCCCCGACCAGCAGGATGATATGGATATTGCATGCCGTTGTGCCACTTTCCAAATGCTGCAGTTTGATAGCCGGCCTGCTTCAGAATGTCAGCAATGGTGACTTCATCCAGATCCAGTCGCTCGCCGCCGGCTGAGGTGCTGAATACTCCACCACGAGGATGATAGAGCCCAGTCAGGATTTCCGCCCGGGTGGGAGAACAAACAGGGCTCACAAAAAAGCGATCGAAACTAGCTCCCGATGTAGCCAGGCCATCAATATGAGGTGTATGCAGATTGGTGTTGCCATGTAAACTTAGGTCCCCCCATCCCTGATCATCACTCACCACCAGTACGATATTGGCTGAAGGGGAGGAGGTTACTTCCGTATCTGTTTGGTTTCCCCCGCAGGAGAAGAGAATTACGGAAAAGAAGACTAAAAATCTGCTCATGAATAAGATTAGTTGGTGCTGTTGTTTAAACTATAGTTCGATGGATACGGCTTTTCCCTCCAGTCATTCTATACTCAAGGGCGAAGTGTAATTATACAAATTTGAGATGTTACCTGTACCACTTAGCTCAATACTACTTTATTTTAACCAGGTGATATTAAATCGTGATCTGGTGTTTTCTGAACGGTTTTAATCATCAATTCGATTGTACTTTTTTAAGATTTCTATGAGCCTCTCCTCGGGGCACTCATACATGGTATTTCCATAGGCACCAGATAAAGTTTCTGCTGCTACCAGGGCATTAATTATGGCCTCTTCAGTAGCATGTACTGTGGCTTTGTAAATAGGATCCAGATGCCATTTTGGAATGACCTTCCATTGCATTTCAGTGTATTCATCATTAAATGTAGGTTCTGCGGTGGAGAATGCCAGGAAAATATCCCCTGAACTATTCCCACTGGAACTACCGGTTCGTGCCATGCCCAACGAAACGCGCTTTGCTACTTGTGTCAGGTAATTGGGGAGTAAGGGAGCATCGGTGGCTACGATGACGATAAGCGACCCATCGGCCCGGGGATCTCTAAAAATGGGTTGTAAGTCCTGGATCTCCTTTCCTACCGGAACACCGGCTACCAATAATTCGTCGCGACGGCCGAAATTTGTTTGGGCCAGAACCCCTACCGTATAGGAAGTAGAATCGATCATAATCTTTCTTGAGGATGACCCTGTACCTCCCTTAAATCCATAGAGCCACATACCGGTTCCACCACCCACATTTCCTTCCTTTATAGCACCACTCTTTGCGCTGTCTAGTGCTTCAAAAACATGCTCTTTTTTTACATGAAAACCATAGATGTCATTGAAGCCACCATCCCAGGTTTCACCTACTACCGGGAGACCAAAGGAAAAGTCTTCAAGTGTCTGATCAGAAAATTGCTGGTATTGCCATTCTCCAATGGCGTCGTGGACGATGCCCACACTGTTCGTATTAGTAATGCCGATAGCTGCACCAGGCAGCAAACCATAATCATTAATAAAGTGAGATCCGGTCAGTTCTCCATCGCCGTTTAATGAGAATATGCCCGCAGGTACTCTACCATTTTTTTTACCGAGTGGGAGGATCACGGTCACACCCGTACGAACAGGCCCTTTACCTACCACTAAATCGCCCTCACCTTCTATCAGTGTTTTATAGCCTACTTCTACGCCGGGTACATCCGTTATGTTGTTAAACGTGCCAGGCTCGCCTTCAAAAGGAATACCTAAATCCCGCGCTCTTGGAGTTGATTCGGTCTCAGGTGCCTGAGCAAAAAGACTGAAGCCAATCAATGTAAGTAAAGACACGAGGAAAGAACTGAGATTATTCATTATAATGGTAATTGGTTTGACTTGCTGGAGTGATAAATACAATCAGGTCAGGCTAGTTTGCTCCGCTTTCAAAGTTTAATTGTTCATATAGTGGTTTCATTTCTTCTAAAATACCACTAAAACTACATCTATCTTTCACTCATGGCCACGAAGAATACTAAGTCATCCTGGAATTGCCTATAGTACTTTGCGTTCTTGTTAAGTTGCCAATTGTCGACCGGTAGTGCGGCCAGGATTTTAGGTCCGGGCGCCTCTGCAAAATAATCGGTGGGTTGAAACCCTACCCGGCCAGCTTTCGTACTCAAATGCCTGTTCCGATGACCACCAATACGATTTCTCTCAATGTATTAAGGTAGTAATTAGCCAGGCGATTTTCCTCCATTTAGCTTTGTCTAACCTTTTGAAAGAATTTGATCATGGATCTGTACTTTATGATCGACCTCGTAGGGAATTGGTGATCTCTAGGCTTAACGCCTGATTTCGGTTTATCAGATCTTGCAGTTCTTTTTTTGCCTCAAAAGTTTTCAGGCGCGTTTCGAACAGGATCTGATCAAATTCCTGTGTCTTTAGCTGTTCTTTGAGTTTATCTGGTTTAATCATGCTATTGGTTCGAATTTCGATATCCTCCTCCAGGACGGACATAGAATTCAAGATTCCATTATTTGCCAGAAAGGTTCTCAGCTTATCTATAA
>JAUILM010000486.1 GCA_030432855.1 Bacteroidia bacterium | reverse complement strand
AGAGGTACTAAATCATGTAGGCTATCGTAAAGTGGTATTTTTGTGATCAGATAGATGGAGGAGAATCGAACATATCAGATTTTACAACCCTTGCTGCTGGCTGCTGTCCTGGTCCTGGGTATGTTTATCGGGACTCAAATTGACGATCAGTTACCGGGCGGGGATCTCATGCGTACGCATCAGCAGGATGAATGGGATGAAGTGGTCGATGTGGTGGAATATGTCAAGTCCAGATACGGTGAGGAGCTGGATGAGGATAGCATAAGTGAAGCGATGATCGAGACACTTGTGTCACATCTTGACCCACATTCCTACTACCTTTCGGGACTGGAATATATCTCATTTAGGGAACGCATGGCCAGTAGCTATACCGGTATTGGTATTGATTATCAGGTGATAGATGACACGGTCACCCTGATCCGTATTATGGAGAACAGTCCGGCTGAATCTGCTCAATTGCATATAGGCGACCAGATATTGGCGATCGATGGCACCTCTCTCTCCGATCTTAACAAAGAGGAAGCATATGAGGTATGGCGAAATACCAGCAGCAGTTTATCCCTCACCGTCCGGAGACCGGGACAGGGGATAAGGGAGGTCGAGCTGGAGAAGGACCATATAGCCATGCCAAGCGTTCCTGTTGCCCTCATGATTGATGAGGATATTGGATATATCAGAATCGAGCGCTTTAGCAACGATACGTATCGGTCCTTTATGGAATATCTGGAGCCGCTTTATAATGAAGAAGGTTTACGCAAATTGATCATTGATGTACGGTACAATCCGGGAGGATCTCTTGATCAGGTAGTAAAGATTCTAAACCAATTAGTGGTAGAGAAAGATCAGCTCATGCTGTATATGGAAGGTACGCATGTCAAAAAGACTGAGTACAAATCGACGGGAAAAGTCTTTTTTCCGTTGGAAAACACGGTAGTGATAATTAATGAACATTCTGTCTCAGCCAGTGAAGTGCTGGCAGGTGTACTTCAGGACCTTGGACTGGCTACCGTCGTAGGAAGACGGTCATTTGGAAAAGCGCTAGTGCAGGAGATGTACCCCGTAAGTGATGAATCTGCAATAAATCTTACCATAGGAAAGTATTACTTGCCCTCAGGTCGCTTCATTCAAAAATCATTTGAAGACAGGGCTGCTTACGAAAGGGAGATAGACCGGCGTTTTACTTCAGGAGAGTTGTTTGTAGAGGATAGTTTTGACCTTCGTGATGTCAGTATGATGAAAGCTTCAAATGGTGTTGAAAGACCGATTGGTGAAGGTGTTATCCCAGATGTGTTTGTTGCTGCGGATTCTTTTCACTATCAGAGCCATTGGAAGATGGTCGATCGGTTTCTGTATCTCAAGGCTTACCAGTATTTGGAGAAAAATCCACAATTGAGACAACAGATTCAGAAGAAGGATTTTAATATTGAGATATCAGATGAAGTCTTACTGGCTCTGTGTGATGAATACTCAGAAGATTATGTCATCAATAAAGATCAGGCAGAAAAGGCATTTGTCAGTTCGCTCATCTGGCATGGTGGTGGGAAAGACATTTACTACACATATATGAAAGATAAGGATCCTGAGATAGATATGGCCATAAAGATCTTATCATCGCCTTCTTCATAAAAGGTTCTTTCAGGTTCGGAGAAAGACTAGCTCCGCCTTTTCACTCACTTTCACGATCACTGATTCGGCCGACTCACTTTGATCATCTTGTTTGTACTTTACCACATAATCGGACTCCTTAATCACTTCAATGTCAATGCTTCCAAAATTTCTTGGAAACGGGCGATCACTCTTATTGGCAGATGTGGCCACGATCGGTTTTCCCAGTTGTTGGATGATGGTTTTACAGAAAAGATCCTGTGTAACACGGATTCCTACCGTTTTATCAGGTCCCATTGCTATATCAGGAAGATTCTTTGGTGAATCATAAATGACAGTTAGTGGTCTCTCGTGATAAAACAAGAGTGTCTCCAACCGGGGATGAATATCGTCCACATATTCATGTAGCATATCAATGCCATCTACCAGCAGGATGAACGGCTTGTCCTTGGGTCTGTTCTTAATTTCATAAATGCGCTCAACGGCTGAAGCGTTAGTGGCATCACAACCCAGTCCCCAGATCGTATCTGTTGGATAAAGTATAGTGTTACCCGCAGCAAGCTTTTGCACAATCAGATCAATTTCTGACATAAAGATTAGGTATGGTCAGGCTTCAAATAATATTTCAGATATAACTTAACGTGATAGATTGTCATTTCGTTATGTCGATCTTAAAAAAGATGGATTTGACATTGATAAACCATAATAGGATATCAAAATTAAGAGATAAACAAACGTTTTGAATAATCCCGACGTTTAAAACACGGTGAAATACTTCCAACTCAGTATAACTCTATTTTTCTGCCTTATAGCCAGTACACAGGTATGGTCAAAACATATCATCGGAGGTGATATGCAATATACCTGTATGGGAAATGGTGTCTACCGGGTTACTTTAAAGATCTATCGTGATTGCCGACCTCAGGAGCAAGCCGCTTCGTTGGATGGCGCTTCCAATGATCCACAAGGAGGCGCATTTATTGCTATCTATCGGGGAAGAGGTGTAAATCTTCAGATCGTTGAACGATTGACGGTGCCTCTGGTAGGACAACAGTTTGTAAGTGCACCCGACTATCCTTGTCTCATACCTCCTGACAATCTCTGTGTCGAAGAGGGGACCTACGAATTTGATTTCGAAATAGACAACTGGCCATCAACGGATCCTTATCATATTGTATATCAACGGTGCTGTAGGAATAATACCATTACAAACATCGTGGATCCTGGAGATGTAGGAGCTACTTACGAGATTTCAATCTCACCTGAGTCACAGGCACTTTGCAATAACTCACCGGTCTTTAAAGGATTTCCTCCTACCGTTGTGTGTGTGGATGCCGATATTAGTTTCGATCACAGTGCCATTGATGAAGAAGGGGATAGTCTGGTCTACAGCTTCTGTCATCCACTGATTGGAGGTGGACTGGCGGGTGGACCAGATGATATCACTGGAAATCCTTTCTCATGTAATGGTGTAAGGCCGGGGCCTCCCTGTCCACCACCTTTTGACAGGGTCACCTTCAAAAGTCCATATACGTATGACGCACCCATGGCAGGGTCACCCGTTGTATCACTGGATGCTGAAACGGGTTTGATCAGTGGAAGTCCCATGGTTATCGGCCAATTTGTAATGGCCGTATGTGTCCAGGAGTATCGGGATGGAGTATTACTTAGTGAGATAAAACGAGACTTTCAGTTTAACGTGGCAGATTGTGACCCTACGGTCTTTGCTCAGGTGAAGAGCGATGCACGGGTGGGAGAGAAATCGTTTGTCATTAATTCCTGCGGAAACAACACTGTCTTATTTGAAAATGAAAGTCAGTTGGAGCAGTTCATTTCGACCTATCGCTGGGATTTTATGATCAATGGAAGTTTGCAACAATTTAATACGAGAGATGCGGAAGTCACTTTTCCAGGTGTGGGTGAATACCGTGGTGTTATGATGGTAAATCCTGGTCTGGACTGCGGCGATACTGCCGATGTGTTTGTAAACCTTTACCCTTCCATCAACGCCGACTTTTCCTTTGACTACGATACCTGTACCGCAGGGTTTACTACGTTTACCGATCTGTCGGAGACGGGTGGTGATCGACTCACCGACTGGAAGTGGTCTTTTGGAGAGGGTGGTACTTCAGAAATGGCTAATCCCCGATATAGATATCCAATACCCGGCGATCATCAGGTGACATTGACCGTGCGTGACAATAATGAGTGTGTGGATTCCATAACCTATCCAATCGCCTATTTTCCGGTGCCTGAGATTATTGTGGTGGAGCCGACCAGTTTTGTGGGATGCAGCCCGGGAGTAGTTACCTTTCAAAATCTTTCATCACCGATTGATTCAACATATACGATTGACTGGGATTTTGGAGATGGAGGTTCTTCCGGAAGGGTTTCGCCGACACATACATTTGAGACACCGGGCCGATTTAGTGTAGCAGTTGATATCACCTCTCCCATCGGATGTAATATTTCAGAGAGTTTCGATAGTTGGATTGAAATTAAACCTTCGCCCACATCAGAATTCACCTTTAGTCCTGAGGAGCCTAGTAGCTTCCGACCGACAGTTGAATTTTTCAACCAATCTTTCAATTTTGTGGGGCAGGAGTGGATATTCGGGATGGAAGGTCGCTCCCTAGAGGTCGATCCTGTCCATACCTTTAGTGACACAGGTCGATATGAAGTAGCACTGGTGGCTATTCATGAAAACGGATGTAGGGACACTTCCGTACAGGTCATTGATATCTTACCTCTGGTCACGTATCACATGCCCAATGCCTTTACACCAAACGGTGATGGCCAGAATGACGTCTTTCGGGGAAAGGGATTTACCGATGGCATTCGTGACTTTCAGCTTACCATATGGGATCGCTGGGGAGGCTTACTATTCGAAACCGACAATCCTGAGGAGGCATGGACGGGGGCACGAAATAACACGGGAGAAGTTTTACCGAATGGTGTATATGTATACCAGGTGAAGTATGTCGATCCCCGGGGTGAACCCGTTGCATATCGCGGCTTTGCCACGTTAATAAAATAGACACCCGCTAGAGACTTTTTTTTGCTGTAATTTCATATCCAGATATGGAAATCACGTGAAAAGACTGAGGCATGTTGTTTTGCTTTTCTTTTTGGTACTACTCAGTACCACGGCTCAGGCATTTCATATAATTGGTGGCGAAATTACCTATGAGTATCTGGGGGATGGTGTCTTTAGATTTACTATGCGTGTGTACCGTGATTGTCGAAATCAGGGACAAAATGTTGGACAATTGGATGAATTTGCTCCCATCGGTATTTATGTGGAGCGGGATCTCATCCAGGTGCTGTCAGTTCCACTTTCACAGCAATCATTTGTTGAAGCACCTACCTATCCTTGCTTAGTTCCTCCCAACAATCTTTGTGTGGAGGAGGGTGTCTACGTTTGGGACTACGAGTTCCCA
>JAUILM010000485.1 GCA_030432855.1 Bacteroidia bacterium | reverse complement strand
CACATTGAGGAAGCCATCTTCCAGAGAATCTGGTGCAAATACCAGTTTTGAGTACAATGGGTCGATATCGTTCAAAACACCATGGAGCGACAGGTGGAGAATATCAAAGCGATTTACCTGCTGCTTGAAATTCTTTTCGGTGGCCTGGTCATCAGTGAAAATTTCTCCTCCAAGGAGTTGCTGTATTTGGGAGACTTCCATTCGCGCTCCAGGTAGATTATAGTTTCCATCCCGGTACAATCGTGAGACCAATAGATTCTTGACATCGGCATTCGGGTCTCCATAGCTGGGAGCAAATCCAGCAAATTCAATTCCATTAAAATCAAGAGAAGCAACGGTCTCTGCAAATTGAGTGGCCGAGTACGCGTATCGGACGCTGTGGTTAAAAATGAGGTATCGGTCAGGATTTTGTTCCATGGGCTCCACCAACGCATCAAAGGACAGATATCCCAGTGTTTGATCGGCTACAATGATGAGTTCTCTCGAGTTTGCAAGTAATTCTTCTAGACCATCGAACAAGAAATGGTAGAGTCTTTCTGCATGATCATTTGTCTCAACAATGATTTCTGAGGGCCTTTGGAGAATAGTGTTTACATTTTGCTGGAGAGTTATCCAGGGGTTGAGATTGGATTGCAGAGAGTCGACGGAGCCAAGTCTGTTGAAGTGCACTGATTGCTGAGTGATGGTAAACCGGTACACCGATTCTGGACCGACAAAATACTCCAGTAAAATGTCGTCTTCATCCAGGTAGGTCTGCAGGGACGTGATGGAAATGGGAGTGAGGTCAGTTGTTAATTCAAAATACGAGGGATAATCGCGGGAAATTTCGGTGGTCAAAAGCTGAAGTTGTTCTTTTTTTGCACTGTGTTTTTCCAACGCAGCATAAATCGCCTGGGTGTCCTGATATTCGCGAGCTTCCAGCATACTGGATTCCAAAAAACTAATATCGTCTCTCAGGTCTGCCTGCTGTTGAATGATTTTCGCGGGTATGTCGAAATTGCTGGCCGGTTGAGATTTTAATGCTTCCATTAATACCAGTGATCTTGATTTTTCACTGCTGGTCCAGGCCACTTCTATAAATCGAAAATCCTGTGTCTTTTGCCAGGCACTGAAGGCAAAATCCATGGTGGTGTTATAATGGTCTCGTGCTTTTTGTTGGAGAAATATTTTTGATTCCGAATTATGATATTCTGATCGTAATTTATCTATGAGTTGATCGGCGTATTTCAAATTATTTTCAGTGACTGATAAATCCCCGGTGTTTTCCGTTTGCCGCCAATAGGCTGCAAGAGCCTGGCTTTTCTTAGTACTGTTTTCAGCCGCATATAGCGTATTAAAGATGGATTCAGGATCCGGGTTTTCACTTAGATTATCCGGGGCAGAATTCTCAGCCAGAGTCCAAAGGGCACGGTGTTGTGCATCGGCACTTGTTAAGAAAGAATCCTGACTAAAATAGTAGGATCCTTCCAATTCATGGAGCCATGAAGATGCAAGTGACCCTTCATCCAGGCTGTCACGATAAGGCAGGCTCTTGTCAAGGAATATTTTGGCTTGATCGGGTTGGTTGCAGTCAATATAGTGTTGCGTAATGTACCGATAACTCTCTATGATTTTGGAGGGCTCTTCACTGAATAATCTCCTTTTTAAGGAAAGCCCTTTTTCATGATACTTCTCTGCTTCATTGCAGTTATTGACTCCGTCATAGGCAGCACCGAGTTGATGATATAAATCGGGTAGTTGTTGGTAGTCGGCACCAAACCGGTTTTCAAATATAGAGATGGCCTTTGAAAGTGTTGCGATTGCCAGTTCATGGCGTTGCAGATTTAAATACAACTGACCCATATCCCAGTTTAGGACGCCCATTGCTTCATGTTCAGGGCCGAGAATATCCTTTACAATATTTTCGAATTTTAAGGCATTTTCTTCCGCTTCCCGCAGATCCATCTGTGCCACAAATATGGCCGACAGATTATTATACCCGAGGGCGATCTGCATGGGAGGTCCATTATTTGATATTAGAATATCAATTCCTTTTTTTATAAGATTTTCGGCCGTTTGATAGTGTCCTTTTCGGTAATAAATAAAACCTAGATTATAATAACGTGGACCCACTGCAGCACTTTCTTCACCATACATTTTTTTGGTGATTTCCAAACCTTCACGAGCATCAGAGATGGCATCGTCAAAGCGTTCCTGATTAGCCAGTATTTGACTGCGTTCCACCAGGATCTCAAGTCGCTGATTATCTGCTGAAGTGCCGAGGGTGTCGCAAATAATCATTGCATTTTCAAAATTTGATAGGGCCTCCGGATAATTGCCAGTAATTGTCCGGTGGTATTGTCCCAGTGTGGTATAATACCGAGCCATTGCAATATCCATTTTGGGCAGGTCTCCAGCTGCTACCATGTCCGGGATTGCCGATAATATCTCGGGGATCATGCTACGGTCAGCAATGGATGTAAATTGAGAGGCTTTTGCCATTTCAATTCTGGATTGCAGGTATTTTAGGTAAGAAGACTGATCCAGGTACATACCACTTGCATCCTGGTACAGTTTGTATGCCTGGTCAAAAGAACCCTCCTGGCTATATATACCTGCCCGGGCAAATAGGGTGTCGGGATTTTCCTGGCCCTGGATAACCACGGGTAATAACAGTATTAAAAAGAATGCGATTGCCTTTTGATACATCGTATCCAATTTGATCTGTAATAAGTTACTTTAATTCATGCTTTCATGCATGGATGGAAGCAGAATTGCTGAGTGCGTCGAAAAATAGCCAATATAAGAAGGGTGCCCGAATGGATGAATCTCACATTTTTCATGGGTGTCGGATCGGTTCTACGTAGCAATTATTCTAATTGTTTCAGAAGTGCCTGGGCGTCATTTGCATATTGACTACTCGTGGGAATCTCTTCCAGATTTTCAATGGCTTTCGCTTCGTCATCCATTCTAAGATAGGCAAGAGCCAAATACCATTTTGCCGGGGTGCTAAATCGATCATCGTCAGAAGCTACCGTTGCCGCAAGTAAAGGTAGGGCCTCTTCAGGTTGATTGAGATTAAGTAAACATAATGCCTGATAGAATGCAGGGTAGTAGATGTCGGGATTTTCATTTTTTAAAGTTTGAAAGGCCTCAGCTGCCTGGGCCCATTGCTTGTTTTGAAAAAAGACAAAGGCATCCTGTAGGTCGGATTGGGAGTCTCGTTGTGTTCGTTCGACAATGTTGGGAAAATCTTCATAATAAGCGGCATAAAGTCTCTTGTTTCGATTTTCTGAATTCATAAAATAAAAGACGCCTACCAGCGTGAGTCCAACGGCAGCGGATGCCGCCCACTTCCAAAGCCTGTGGGTTTCTTTTTTGTCAGAGGCGGAGGTATTGGATTCGTCCTCTATGGCCTGAAATTTTGCTTTTAAATGCTCATCGAAATGTTGCCTGATGCCTTGCATAAGATCTTTTTGCAGTGCAAGTGCTTCCACCAGTTCGGGATCGTTTTCCAAAGAGTTCTCAAACGCAACCCGCTCCTCTGCAGTCATTTCTCCCCGAAGATATCTTTCAATGCTTTCTTCTTCCATCACTTCTTCTGTTATGTTGGTCCCAGCGCCAACTGTTTTAGTTTATCCATACATCGTACCTTTTGGCTTTTCACCACCTGTGCACTTTTATAATTAAGTCTTTCGGCGATCACGTCCATAGAAAATCCCTGATAGTAAAACATCTTGATGATGGACTTGCAGGGTTCAGTTATTTCGTGCAGGGCGTTACGAATCTGCATTTGCCTTTCATTGGATTCTTCACTTCCATACATAGGTCTGATTTCTGGAAGTCCCGATGGTAGAGAGGATTGTCTTACCTCTCGTTGTTCTTTCCTCTGCCTTCGCATGATATGATGCTTACCAATCGTAAACAGGTACGTTTTTAATGATGATTCACTCCGATATTTACCCATTGCTATATTATATCGAACGGCCAAAATGGCTTCCTGGAAAGCATCGGCAGCCAGCTCATGATCCAACGAGAAAGTTTTATCTGCCCAGCGGACAAACTCCTTCCGGTAGTGCTTGTACAATACAATAATACCCTCATCTTCCCCGGCCCGGATAGAATCTACAATCCGCTTGTCGTTCCACATTCTTCGTTCGATAGTTTATATCATATCCGTCGAAAAGGTAAACATCATTTTAGTAAAATATGTTAAAGCGACCTTCGAAGGGAGATTGCGCAGATGTAAATGTACATGCAGGAACCTCTGATTTGGTAATGCGTGGGTGCGTGGGATCTGCAAGTGGGTTGGTGCAATGATGAGGATCATATGGTAGCATTGATCTCTTCACCCAAAATGTGTAAGTTATATCAGACATTCCACGATTTAACCAGGATTGCCAGGTAGTCAATCAACCTACATGAGAATAGCATGGTTGACTACCTTGGCTTGACAATATCTTATCTTTGATAAAATCTTTCAACATGAAAAGGCACATCACTCTCGGCGAATTTATTGTCGAAAATCAGAAGGACTTTCCATACGCAAAGGGTGAATTGACTGCTCTGCTTAGCTCTATCCGGTTAGCCGGCAAAATGGTAAACCAGGAGATCAGTAAGGCAGGTTTGGCAAACATACTGGGTGCCACCGGAAGTGAAAATGTGCAGGGTGAAACTCAGCAAAAGCTTGATCTGCTGGCAAATGATCTTTTCATCAGTACTTTGAGAAACCGTGGAGAAGTAGCTGGAATTGCGTCTGAGGAGAATGAAGACTATATCTCCTTTGAAGGGGACATCCATAATAAGGCGCAGTATGTGGTGCTCATGGACCCTCTAGACGGATCGAGCAATATTGATGTAAATATCACGGTGGGAACCATTTTTAGCATCTACAGAAGAATAAGCAAACCAGGCACACCAGTGGTACTTAAAGACTTCCTGCAGCCTGGCACCAAGCAAGTGGCGGCGGGCTACCTCTCTTACGGCTCTTCCACCATGTTGGTGTTTACCACAGGTAATGGTGTAAATGGGTTTACGTTTGATCCGGGTATCGGCTCATTTTTCCTATCCCAT
>JAUILM010000484.1 GCA_030432855.1 Bacteroidia bacterium | reverse complement strand
TAATTTTTAATGTCAAGAAAATTATAGCTCACTCATTTCTACAGTCTCTAGCTTGCTGGGTGAATACCATCTCGAAGTGACTCGGGAAACAATTAAAATAGTCACTAATCCACTGACCATGGCCAGTGTTCTAAAAGGAAAAACAATCGAGCCATCCCCTCCAGTGGCATAGGGTATGAGAGAGGGTAATCCTAATGTTGCCTCACCTCCCCCGAAACGTAGAACAAAGGCTACCAGAAAACCACAAAGTGCGCCTATACGATTCGCTTTGGGATCAAAAAAAGCTGTAACGAATAGAGGAAATAATAAGCAGTAAACCAGATCACTACAGAGAAACCACAGTGCATACACACTCTTGATTTGCAATGCCAGTAAAGTCGCCGCGGTACCAATGATCCAGATGCACCGTTTCAATACGCGGGACAGATCGCGATCTTGTGCTTTAGAGTTGATGAGGGGCTTGTAAATATTCCAGGTAGCCATAGAGGAAGCAGATAAAATGGAGGAATCCACCGAGGACATCACCGCTGCAGCAATGGCTCCCAGTCCGATAATGGCCACCACGGGATGAGTCAGATAGCGAATCACATAAGGCAGAATTTCAGCATCCAGGACAGGTCCTGTTCCTGCACCAGCTGCTTGCCAAAGCCCTTGGGTATTGGCTGCATCACCCACGATGCCAATCACGACGGCGGGAATGGCAGCCAGGAGACAAAATAGTCCGGCCAGTAGACTCAGTCTGACCGCGGTTTGCTCGTCTCGAGACGACAAGACTCGCTGAAAGTACACCTGCCAGGGTATCCCGCCAAAAATCAGGAGCAACGCATAGTCCCACCAGGTCCAGTAACTTTCTCCCAGCGCCTCCTGACTGGGTAAGAGTGATGCCGCGGCACCTTTTGCTGCCGTATAGGATTGCCAGGCAGCTGACCATCCACCCACTGCATCCAGTGCTCCGGGAATGACAATACCCAGACCGATAAGTAATAGTAGTAGCTGTACCACATCCGTGACTGCCACAGCCCATAGTCCACTGATGGCCGTATAGGTGATGGCCACTGCCGCTGATAAAAGTATGGACCAAAAAAAGCTTAGACCCAGCACCGTGCCGAAGGTGGTGCCCAGCGCCGTCAATATAGCCGCTGTCCAGAAAATCTCGCCTGCCAGCGCCGGCAAAAAGGCAAGAGCCGACATCTTCAACCCAAAACGCTGCCGCAAAGGATCCAGCATCGTACTATATCGGTACCTACGCATTTTCCTGGCGAAGAAGAGCCCTCCCAGGATCAGTGAGAGCGCATATCCCCAGGGCGCCTGTACCCAGACAAGACCCCAGCTATAGGTGTATTCCGCCGTACCATTTATATAGCCACCGCCCACCCAGGTCGCACTCATGGTAAAGACGGCGATCAGTAGTGGAATGGATCGCCCAGCCAACATCATGTCCTGCATGGAGCCACTTTGACGCTTTCCGGCTACCCGGGTACCCAGGTAAAAGATGAGTGCGTAAAAGATAATCATGGATATGAAACCGCCCCAGTGCACTTGCTGCTGTCCCGACATCCAGATAATAAACCCCGTAGCAATGAGCAACAGCAGCATAAAGAATGTGGGTCCAAAGCCTTGAGAAAATCGATGCATCACATCTAAGCTAGTTAATCCAGAAATAGCCAGTGTTGCGAACAGTAAATAAGTTTAGTATACATTAGCTAGTAATGGCCGCAGTTTGTACGGTGACAGATCCTTATTTTATCGAGTTTTTCTTATTCTGGAAGTATTAAATGCTTATGGCAAAGGAGGAAATAGTACTTAAATGATTGTAGCATCTGAGGTCAATTCTCATTTTCCTGAGGGTGATTGATTCTGCCTAAGAAAATGGTAGCTAATCCTATCAGACCATAGTATTGTTAATTATCTCTGACGGGTCCGATTTTTGAAAGCCAATCCTCCCCCGAAGATCCGGGAAAATCTGAATCCCTATCATCCCAAACATTGCTTTCCATCAGTATTTGGATCATCCAGTCCCCTAATTTTTCATCCCGGGTGACGCAAGATGCCAATAAGTCAATCACTTGCATACCTTCTTCGGGGCTTCCTGGTGTATAGTGTGTAAGAACTTCTGGTACGGGTTCTACACCAGCCAGCATGTGCAGAGGATACGGATTGCGATGATAGGCTTTGATTAGTGCTTTCTTGGTTTTAGACTTTCGTCCAAGTGAGTAGTAGAGGTATATCACTTTTCCATATGCGAAAGTGAGAGAGTCGTCGTCCGGAAAGGATCGAATCAAATTTCTGGTTTCCAACCATTTGCGATGATCAACGTAGTACTCAAATAGGAAATAACGCAACCCCAGATGGTCCAATGGATCCATATCTAAAAGATCAAGTATGATTTCTAATCCTTCCTCTTTCTTATCATTCTGAAAGAACTCCATAGCTAGAAAGGATAAAGCCCTCATATAAGGTCTGGTAGTATGTTCGATCCACCAGGTCCCCCTCTCATCCACTTCATCGATGTTAATGGTTTCCTCACCAGCACTGATTGCATTTTCCAGGTGCTTAACTCGCTGTGCATATTCATCTTCCCACCCTGCAAGACATAGGTGTGCCTCTACGCACTGAGGAGAACTTAGCAGTATATTCTTGAGCTTAGCAATGGACGGTTCTTTTGATCGTCTGTAGCATTGGAGTGCATCGACCCGGGCTTGTGCTTCTGCCGTGAGTTCACTTTCTGCCCTTATCTCTTCAGGGGTCTTGTTTAAGAATTTCTCCCCTATCGCCGCATTGAGCTCATCCAGGTCCATCTTATCCAGTTGATCGAAATTTATGGATTCATAGTGCTCCATGAACATGAGGTACTGGTCTGATGGTATATACTGGTTCTCTGGTACATCTATGGGTTGCATGTCCAACCAGGACAGTCCCAGACTCCCAAATAGCTCGACAACTAAGTTGATCTGCCAGAAGTAGCCCTCCACTTCTACCTCTAGTACTTCATTATCGAGAGAGGTGTTCATTAGGATTAGCTTATCTTCAGTTTCCATGTCACCGTTTGCCAGGGCTACAAACGTATCTATGTATTTTTTTAATTGATTTAATAGCTCAGGCTTAAGTTCTCGGTGATACTGAAAAGCATGTTGTTGGATCACCCAGGTACTATCTGGAGAGTTATCGTCGTAAAAATCTTCTAGAACATGAACGAAATCGGGTCCTACAAATGAATAACTTCCCCCGGCAATCACCTTTCCGACTTTTTCTGAGATTTTCTCCAGGTCGTTTCGATCCATGTCGTAGTAATGCATAATTTCCTCCGTAGTAATGGGAAAAAGGGCTTCTGCACTATCCATGTCAAAGTGTCGACTGATATTGAGAATTACTCCTGCCGCCAGATGTGCTGGTTCTTTTGAAACAACCTTTAGTTCAACTAACGTATGATCAACTACTCCCATCGCATCAGTAAATAGCCAAAAGCGATTGAAATCATTCATATAGCCGGCAACCTGCTCTAGAATCAAATGGTTGAGAGGATCCTCCTGGTTTGCAATTATGTCTGCCATAGGGGGAAATTACGATTTTAGAAGCAAGGATGTACCATATTTATATCAATGGAAGTGGTATGTAGGTATACTTAAAGAATGGCTATATTCATCAGATGACTTCATTTTCAACTTGGCAAAAGACAAAGGCATGGTCTGTACATGCTTTTACAGCATCCGGGAGTGTTGCAGCCCTTTTTGCCGTAGTCTGGATCAGTGAGCACCAATTTAATTTGGCCTGGGCAGCACTCTTTCTGGCCTTAATCATTGATGGTGTGGATGGTACGTTCGCCCGCAAGTTTCAAGTGAAGCAGGTCCTTCCTTTTATGGATGGTATGAAGATCGATTATGCCGTTGATATTCTCACCTATGCCTTTGTCCCCGCCTGGTTTCTTTGGGAAGGCTTCATTTTGCAGGCAGGTGACGTTGAGCCCATGTTGCCTGAGGGTCCTTTAAAATGGATAGCGATATCCCTTATGCTGATGGTGTCTATGATGTACTATGGGAGAGAAGGCATGGTATCAGAGGATCATTATTTTATCGGTTTTCCCGTATTGTGGAATGTGGTGGTTTTCTACATGTATTATGTAGTACAGGCGCCGGCCATGGTTAATTTTTGGTTGGTCATCGCTTTTTCCATTATGCATTTTATGCCCCTCAAATTTCCCTATCCCAGTCAGGCCAATCGATTTTTAAAAATGTACGTAGCGGCCGTGGCAATAGCTTTTGCCATCAATATAGCCCTGGTAGTGATCAATATTATGGGGTCGGGATCAATGGTATTGCGGTGGCTTTCTATAGCATGTGCATTGTTCTTTTTATTGATGACCGTTTATCATACATATTTTGAAAAACCCAGGCCAATATAAAAGGACTAGTGCTTTATTGCTAAAAGATACCTTCTCAGATCTTGGTCAGACACTGGGTTTTATAAAAAAGAATCGTTTAAATGTTCTAGTAGACTTTTAAATACTTATCAAATAAATTTACTATCAGGATGCCTCCGGCGGCCCGCTTTTGGCAGTCCCGATGATATCTATCGGGAGGGCAATCCCGATAATTATCGGGATGCCAGCCGTTACCCTTGGTCGGTCACACTAAGTGATTTTCCGCTATGCCCCATAAACTCGCGCATATTCCTGTGGTAGATGATGGTCCCTAGGTTCCCGGTTGGTATAGGATTTTCTCATAGTGTCCATCTGCTCATACAGTATGGGCCATGGCCGCTTCAAATCACTTGTGCGACGTTAGTGCTTTATCTCCAAAGGACCTTACTTTAATTTCGGCATCTTTTGTCCGCTCTCTTTGTTGCTCATCTATTCCGTAGCCCAGGCTATGGTCAATCTTCGCGCCTCGATAGCGACCAAAATATTCTCGAAATTTCTGGCAAATCCCTTTGAGATAGAGCACTCGCCCAATGCTAAAAGGCTGGAATTTAGACTTTAAAAAACATCATATCATAAATTGAGTTAACACAAATTTCTAGCATAAATGAAAGGACGTCGGATTCAAAGTGGCCTTGA
>JAUILM010000483.1 GCA_030432855.1 Bacteroidia bacterium | reverse complement strand
GATTATTCTTCACATAGAGGGTTTTGAGATCGAGCGGTTCATCCCGGTTGGCACGATCAAACTGGCCGATGATAGGATACTGTCGACCGTTCATATTGAAATAACCGAAACGTTGTCCGGCAAAAGCCAACTGCATCGTATTGGCTACATCTGACACAGAAATTCCCATGCTTTTAGCCTTTTCCCGATCAATCTCCACTTCCAGTTCCGGCTTATTAAACTTCAGATCCATGTCTACGATTGAAAATGTAGGATCGGCCTCTGCCTCTGCGAGGAATTTGGGCAGGTATTCCCGAAGTCTTTCAAAGTCAGGCGCCTGCACTACATATTGAACCGGAAGTCCTGCTCTTCGATTCAGTGCAATCGTTTGTCGCTGACTCGCAAAAGCCCGGGCGTCCGGCATTTCTTTGAACTTGGCATTGAGAAATGTTGTAAGCTCATCCTGCGTACGCTCTCTTTCCTTAGGATCGACCAGCGTCACACGCGAAAATGCCGTATTAGCTCCTCCCGACCCGGTAAAACCAGGGGCAGTGTATGTCATTACGCCAATATTTTCTGGTATCGAGTCCATCATCATTTGAGCAGATCGCTGCACATAGGCATCCATAAACTCATACGAGGACCCTTCTGGTGTAGTCATGTTTGCGCGAAGTACACTACGGTCATCAAGTGGTGCTAATTCAGATTGTAATTGAGTGCCGAAATAGTAAATCATTCCACCTGTCAACAGCAAGATGGGAATAGCAATCCATCTTTTGTTTACAAAATTTGTGAGGCCGTTTTTATAGTTAGATTCCATCCATTCAAAAAACGGTTCAGTCATCCGGTAAAATTTATTATGCTCACTCTTCTTCCGGATCAAGTAGGCGTTGAGCATAGGTGTGAGTGTGAGCGACACAAAGGAGGATATGAGGACTGCGGAGGCCAGTACAATACCAAACTCCTGAAAGAGCTTTCCGACAAAACCCTCCATAAAAATGACCGGCAAAAACACCACTGCCAGAGTGATTGAAGTAGATATCACAGCGAACATGATCTCATTACTTCCCCGGATGGCTGCTTCGATCGGGTTTTGCCCGGCCTCAATCTTTTTATAGATATTTTCTGTCACGACGATTCCATCATCTACCACAAGACCCGTTGCCAGTACAATAGCCAACAGTGTCAAAACATTGATGGAGTAGCCCAGGAGATACATGATGAAAAAAGTACCAATAAGAGATACCGGAATATCTATCAAAGGCCGGACGGCTATGATCCAATCCCGGAAGAAGAAGAATATGATGAAAATAACGAGCCCAATCGCTATGAAGATTGTTTCCCGTACTTCATGAATTGATTTTTCAACAAAGGTGGTGTAGTCCAGAAACTTATATAGTTTCATATCATCGGGCAGATCTCCACGCACGAGGCTTGCTCGATTATTTACCTCCTCCGCTATATCAAGATAATTAGCTCCGGGCTGGGGTTGGATCGCAACACCCACGCGAGGTACATTGTTAACTCTTAAAATAGACTCCTCATTTTCTGGTCCCAGCACGGCATAGCCAACATCTTTGAGTCGGATGATCTTCTCACCAACTGTCTTCACGATCAGATCATTGAAGTCTTCTTCTGTCTTGAATCTTCCGATAGTCTTCACGGTGAGTTCCGTCGTATTTCCCTGTAGTTTACCACTGGGTAACTCTACATTTTCACGGTCCAGAGCGGACTTAATGTCTTGTGTCGTAATACCCTGAGCGGCCATTCGATCGGGCTCCATCCATATCCGCATAGAGTATCTTTTCATACCCCAGATGCGCACGCCACTCACATCATTTACTGTTTCAAATCTTGGAGCAATTACATTGTCCGCGTAGTCACTTAACTCCAACAAATTACGATCCTGACTTTCCAAAGTGAATGCCATGATCGTCTCTGAATCTGCATCTGCCTTACTCACAATGGGGAGTCCTTCAATATCCCTGGGAAGGCTTCTTGCTGCCTGCGAAACTTTATCTCTTACATCATTGGCTGCCTGTTCCATCTCCGTATTGAGACCAAACTCAATACGGATGGTACTGGCTCCCTGGCTACTGGAGGAGCTTATAGTACGTATACCCTCGACACTGTTGATAGCCTTTTCGAGTGGCTCGGTAATCTCCGACTCAATAATTGCAGCGTTTGCACCAGGATAGGAGGTCCTCACTGACACAATGGGAGGATCAATAGAGGGATACTCACGAACACCCAGCGTTTGGTATGCGATGACACCAAAAAGCAAAATGATAAGGTTCATTACAATTGCCAGAACCGGTCTCTTGATACATAATGTAGGTAAAGACATTTGCTGCTACAATTGAAGGTTAATAATCTGTTCGCTCTTCACATCCATGCCTGCTTTCAATGACATCAGGGCACTGACGATTACAGAGTCACCGACACTGAGACCACTCCGCACCTGGACATTCTGATCAGTACGGATGCCGGTAGTGATTTCTTGTTCCATTGCTTTTCCATTACGCATCACATATACCATTTTCCCTTTAAGGATGGGTACGATGGCGTCAGTTGGCACCATAATTACCTCTTCCTTGCCAAGAGGTACTGTTAGTCGTACAAACATGCCAGGAAGCAGTCTACGATCAGCATTTGAAGTAATACCCCTTAGTCTAAGTGTACGAAGGTCTTCATCCACTTTGGGATCAATGGCCACCACCTTCGACTCAAAAGTCTCTTCGATTCCATCTACCTCAAAAGTCACGACTTGTCCCACTTTTAGCAGAGAAGCATATTTCTCTGGTATCGAAAAATCGATCTTTGCGGGGTTGGACTGCACCAATGTGGCGATATTAACTCCGGGTGTGAGATATGTACCTATACTTATATTCTTGAACCCAATGTAACCACCAAAGGGAGCCCTTACTTCGGTCTTTTGAATATTGACCTGCAGCAGTTCTTTGTCCGCACTTAAGGTGTTCACATTATTCACTGCGATATCATATTCCTCTTTGCTGATCGCATCAATATCCAGAAGTTTCTTCTGGCGTGCCTCGATTTGCTTGGCAAGTTCTTCCTCAAAATTCAGCTTTCTGAGCTGAGCCTGAAGATCACTATCATCTATTTTTGCAATTAGTTCGCCTTTTTGCACATAACTACCTTCCCTAATATTCAGCTGAATCAGTCTTCCTGAAGCCTCACTTTGCAGAGCCACTTCTTCATTGGGTAACACTGTTCCTGAGGCGTAGACCGTATTGGCGGACTCGATTTCTCTGGCGACGTAAACATCTACCGGAAGTGCGGAGGCACCGCGATTGGTCGAAACTGCAGTGGCAGTACTATCAGTCGACTCTCCATCCAGGATATACTTCTTGCCCAGTACCATCAAAATGATGACTACCGCAATGATCAGAATTGAACGCATCTAATTAGATTTAGCCAGGACTCATACGACACAGTCCGGCTCAAAATATCGGAAAAATCTTACATCCAAGTTTGAGGAAAATTTGAAGATAGATGAATACGGAAACTGAGAACCTGATCTGCTGGATTTTGATGACCAAGACGCTCTAGGAGACAGACTGATCCAACCAGCTTTTTAAGGCTCTCATGTCATAGAATCCCTCCTGTCGATATTTCATCCAGGAGAGCGGACGATCCTTAAAAGACCATTTTACATTGAAGAGACCGAAGATCAACCAGGGACAGTATCCCCTCAAGGCAATTTCACTGGACATTACCTGCATCTCTATCACAATCAAACCGCCCAAAGATCCTTCCCGGAAATACACATCAGCATCGTTTTGACAGTCAATCTTGTAAAAGATTTCCTTGCCTCCCCAAAATGTAGATGTTCTAAAATCCTCACCCTGAAAATCCACCATCTGGAACTGTCTCCTTCGCATCCAGCGCTCAATATCACGCTTCGAAAGACCTTCCATGCGATGATGACTAAAATTTTCTTTGTCCTTCATAATTAACTCTCTTGATGGGAAACGATACCAAGGCCGGGGTAAAGACACCCTAAAATATCAGTCTCCTCTCAAGATCGGAAAATAAGGAGTTTTTATCGATAGCATGGCATATCTAATTCTAATCCGTTATTATGATTTAATAGGAAGGATACATAGAGTGTCACACCTTTTTTGATTACTTTGAGCACCTAAAGAAGTTACAACAGATGAACCGCAGACATTTTACCAAAGCAAGTGCAGGAGCATTGCTGGGGTCACTTATTCACGCTCCGAATCTATCTCCAGACCTTGAGGAAAAGCCTTTATCAATACACGTCTTTTCCAAGCACCTCCAATTTTTAAATTATCAGGACATGGCAGAAGCTGCGGCTGAATTAGGTTTTGATGGGGTGGATCTCACAGTACGACCCGGAGGTCATGTCTTACCTGAGGAGGTGGAAGAAAATCTTCCTCTGGCGATTGAGAAAATTCGCGCAGCCGGGTTGCTGGGTGATATGATGGCCACCGCAGTAACCGACTCTAATAATCCGACCGATAAAAAAGTATTGGAAATTGCTTCGTCTTTAAATATTAAATGGTACCGACTCGGCTATGTAGATTTTGATGAAAATAAAACTATCATCGAAAGTCTCGAAACATTAAATACGCAAATGAAAGACCTGGCTACTCTCAATAAATCATTAAATATTTCCGGGTCTTATCAAAACCATGCCGGACTGAGAGTAGGTGGCGAAATTTGGGAAATATGGCATTTACTAAAAAATGTTTATGTAAATGAAATTGGATGTCAGTATGACATACGGCATGCGATGGTCGAGGGAGGCACTTCCTGGAAAAATAGCTTAAGACTCATTGCGCCTCAAATAAACACCCTGGTACTAAAGGATTTCATATGGGAAAAAATAAACGGAAAATGGAAAATTAAAAACGTCCCTCTAGGAGAAGGAATGGTAGATTTTAAAAATTATTTTTCGTTATTAAAAAAGTATAAAATAAATGTACCCACTACCATCCACTATGAATATGACCTGGGTGGTGTAGAACATGGAGCAAAAAAACTTGAAGGCACCTCCGCAAAAGAAATATTTAAGATGATGAAAAAAGATTTACAATTTGCCAGGACACTTTGGTCAGAAG
>JAUILM010000482.1 GCA_030432855.1 Bacteroidia bacterium | reverse complement strand
AGAGGCCATGATGTACAATCTTTCGGACGATAAGTTCCTCGGATTGTATGAGACGATAGAATCCATTCAATCCGCCAAAAGTGACCGACGCATAAAAGGAATCTACCTACACCTATCGTCCGGTAGTATGGGTAATGCCAAGGCCGATGATATTCGGGAAGCGTTGGAGGACTTCAAGGAAAGTGGGAAATTCATATATGCCTACTCGGGCAATTATGGGTATAGTCAGGGAGCATACTATCTGGCATCAGTAGCTGATAAGGTCTTTCTTCACCCGCTTGGTGCTGTTGACTTGCATGGATTTGGCACTACGATTCCCTTCTTTAAAGATATGCTGGACAAAGTCGGTGTAAAAATGCAGACGTTTTATGCCGGAAAATTCAAAGGTGCTACAGAACCTTACCGAAGGAATGACTTAAGCGAAGAAAACAGACTGCAGATCAAGAGCTACATGTCAGAGATGTACGAAAATTTCGTGGAGGATATTGCGGCATCAAGAGGACTCAGCACCTCCCAGATAAAATCAATGGCCAGCAACCTGGACGGCAGATACGCTGCTCTGGCGCATGAAAAAGGTCTTGTAGATGAACTGGTGTATGAGGATCAGGTGTTCGCCGAAATTCGGTCATCTCTGGATATGGACAAAGAAGATAAAATTCCGTTTATCACTCTGGCAGACTATAGTAACAAAAGAGATAAAGACAGCAATCTGACTGCTGGTGATAAAATCGCTGTATTATATGCCGAGGGTGAAATCAGAGCCGGTCAGGAAACCTACGGTATGATTACGGATCAGCACTATGTGGATGTCATACGCAAAATCAGAGAGGATGATAAAATCAGAGCTCTTGTACTTAGAGTTAATTCTCCAGGTGGAGATGGCTTCGTATCCGATGAAATCTGGCGGGAGTTGGAATTAGTCCAGGAAGCAGGAGTGCCGGTGATTGCCTCCATGGCTGATGTAGCCGCTTCAGGAGGTTACTATATATCCTGTGGAGCGGATAGAATACTGGCAGAACCAAACACCATCACAGGAAGTATTGGTGTATTTGGTATCATACCCAATGCGGCGGAGTTGCTCAATGATAAATTGGGCATACACGTCGACACGGTGAAGACCGCTGAATACGCTACCGGACTTATTTCACCTTTCTATCCTACAGGCGAGCGTGAAGCGGCTTTGGTACAGGGTGAGGTGGACCGGTTTTATGAATCATTCTTATCACGTGTAGCCGACGGTAGATCCATGACCCGGGATCAGGTGCATGAGGTAGCTCAAGGTAGAGTTTGGACTGGTGAACAAGCTCTGGAGAAGGGATTGGTGGATGAGATGGGTGACATCCATGATGCCATCGCTCTAGCTGCAGAAATGGCAAATATATCTGACTATAGATTGACAGAATATCCTCGTATCAAGGATCCACTCCAAAAATTGATTGAGGATCTGTCCAGCCAAACACTGGAATCAAAGATCGAGGACAAAATGCTGGCAAAGTTCTTCCCCGAACTGCATAAGACCAGCGAGACTCTGAAATACATGATCGAATGTAAGAGGCCCCAAGCCAGGTTGCCTTTTGACCTTTCCATTCTAAACTAGCGAATATTCTGAGGCGGGAGAATGTTTATTTCTCCTGCACCACCCGCGACCGATTCAGCATGGATTTTGTCCGATTCAGTGCTGTATTATAACTTTTTTAACAAATTAGATGTTGGTACATCAAATGTTTAGACATACATTTGGGTCATGATAATGGAAGAGTCTATAAAGCAAGGCGTAATTTTAAATCAACATCAAAGGTTGGCGTTAAACATGTACTTCACACAGTCTCAGCTACACTATCATGCTAATGCAGCTTTAAAGCCGCTGGGGTTATCATCTCAGCAGTTTAATATACTCCGCATTTTGAGAGGTCAAAAAGGAAAGCCTATTGGTGTCAAAGACATTGCTGAGCGAATGATCGATAAAATGTCGAATGCCTCAAGAATCGTTGAAAAGTTGCGAACAAAAAACCTCGTGCGTAGGTCTGAATGTCCACAGGACCGAAGGAAAGTGGAGATAGTGATTACCGAAGAGGGCTTAGAAGTAATTGCGAAAGCTTCATCCATTATGGATCAGGCGATGAACGAAAGATTACATCATCTGACGGAAGAAGAGGCTCACGAGATCAATACTCTACTGGACAAAATAAATTCGAAATCCGATTAAGTTTTTCTATAATATCAAATCTTTAAATTAATTATGAAAAAATTGAATCTATTATTCATGTTAGTAAGTGCATTTGCGCTTACAGGGATCGCAAACACATTTCCAGGATTGGGAGATGGTACTGTAGATGTAGAGAAGAGTACAATTACCTGGGTTGGAAAGAAAGTTACAGGTAAGCATGATGGAACCATCAAGCTTCAGGAAGGTGAACTAAAGATGGAAGATGGACACCTCACTGGAGGTTCTTTCGTCATGGACATGACTTCTATCGTAAATAATGATATGGCAGGAAAAGATGGAGCTGCAAAACTTGAAGGTCATCTAAAGTCAGCTGACTTCTTCAATGTAGAGGAGCATCCTACTTCTACTCTGGTGATCACTGACGTAGTGCACAGAGGAACAGATGGCGCCTACAAAGTGGTAGGTGACTTAACGATTAAAGGGATCACAAAACCTATCAAATTCAACACACAGATCAGTGAAGAAGGTGGTATGAAAGTAGCCACAGCTGATATTGTAGTGGATCGATCTGAGTACGATGTTCGTTACGGTTCAGGTAGTTTCTTTGATAATCTCGGAGACAAAACCATCTACGATGAATTCGAACTGCAAGTGAAATTGGTTCTTAAGTAAGAGAGCACTTATAAATAAACACGAAAGGGGTGTCATCCCATACGGATGAGCACCCCTTTTTAATACCCATGGTCTGGTATTTCTATTCGATTTTATAAAATCGGTATGTGTTAAGCTCCGAGGCATCTGCCAGATGAAGATAGTACCAGCCCGCCGGAAGGGTCCCCACGGAGACCGTTTCATTCATCGACTGCACTACTGCATCCTGGTGGACAATTCCGTTCTGATCCACGATCTGTACTCTGGCATGTCCATCACTGGCTCGCACCAGATGTAGTTCGTCACGTGTGTGGGAGGGGAAAATCTCTGAATGGCCCCTTACTTCCTGCTTTATAGTGACAATTTGGGATAAATCCTCTGATCCATCCAAATCACGGTTTCGAAGTCGATAATAGTTGTCTCCCGGAGATCCTGTACGATCAATCCATTCATAGATGTGGCCGGCTTCAGAATTTCCCTTGGACAGGATGGTAGTGACTTCTCGAAACTGGCCGTCAGATTGAGCATCCGCTCGCTCCAGGATAAATCCCTCAACATCCTGCTCCCAGGCGGTCTCCCACCTAAGATGATTATTATATCCTCTGCTGTGACCTTCAAAGCCAATAAGCTCTAGCGGCAGAAGGCTCTGCTCACCTGCTTCGTAGGGATACTCCATACATCCCTGGTCCAACGCGGTTATGTCATTACAGCATGAGGGATTCATGTTGGCTGCACCCTCACCAGAAGCAATGTGACCCAGACCCAGTGCATGTGAAATCTCATGCATAAGCACCTCTGTGAATTCATTGTTACACTTGCAGGCTCCCAGTCCATCATTGAGTACTACATACCCATATTGACCTGTACCCCAATCTACACCGTCATAGGTGTGCTTTCCGATTGAGTACAATCCACCGATAGCGAGGATCCCCCCACAATTATCCAGGTCGGTGACCTCATCGCAGGGATCATCATAAAAGATGACAATGTTTCGATAACCGCCCAGATTGGAATTTACCCACGATCTGAAATCGGAGCCCATGGCGGTCTCATCAGCACAATTTGCAAAATTGACAACCGTACCCTGATCCGTTATATTTATATCTGGATAAGCAGCCTGAAGACCGGAAATCGCAGCTTGTGTACGAGCGATACTGGAAGAGCAACCTGCGGCTCCCCCTTGTGTATAATGTATTCCTACTGAGTTATCTTCAAAAACATTCCACCGAATATTTCTACCTGCCGCTGTCATATATGTGCACTCCGAGGGCACTGCTCTTTGATTATCAAAGTGATAGAAGTCATCCTGAGACAATCCCGTCCTGGCAATATTGCTGTTCCACTCCTCTCCTGCTACAACCCTTGACAGACTTGCGATCAATTCCTTCTTCTGATAGACGGCCAAAGGTTCGGTCTCTGTGTCCTTATGGAGCGTAAATTCCCGGGCACCTTCACTGGGTACCAGATAAGATACTCCGTTCATAGTCAGTTCCTCGAAAACGTAGTATGAAAAACAAAGGGGATGATATAACCCGGAAGGCCTTTTATCTAGAAAAAGTAAATAAGAAGCACCTTCATACAGATCTAAATCACCCCACATCGTCATCCACTTGTCGTCAATTACTTTCTCCCATCGCTGAACCTCAAAATCAATGTCCTCATGTAGGGTACCTTTTATCGTCTTGCTGACTTTTAGTTTAATATTAAATCGGGTCTCACCATCAAGTTCCACGGCATACTGATCCAGGACAGTTGCTATGACAACTGCATCACTATAATGAGTTAAAGCACCCAAATCCGTAAACGGTATGATTGTGGTCCCCTGTGCAGTGAAACTCACCCTCACCATTAACCATATAATGGTGAGCACTACAGGAAGTCTACACCTCATAGTCAATTTTTCTGTTGCGTCCTAAAAATTGACCAGGATGTGATGTCACGTAAGGCTAAGACTTACAATGCATCAAGTCTGAGCTATGGTTTAATCTTCTACTTAAAATCTATTGGAGGGGTCGAATAGGTCTCACTCTAACCTTTACTCAAATTCTTTGCCAGATAAAGGAAATCAAGTTTGTCTAAGACATATATTAGCAGAAGTCATGTATAAGGTGCTCACTGTTATGCTGTAGGCGACCACCTGCCTTAATACATTCTTTTAACAATTATTACACGTCCTTTTCAGAACTTCCTGATGAGTGGATTTTACGTGGCTCTATGATGAGCCGCAAAGACTGATCGTAGGTAAAATAATTCCATACCCAGTTTAGGAATACTACTAATTTATTTCGGACGCCT
>JAUILM010000481.1 GCA_030432855.1 Bacteroidia bacterium | reverse complement strand
TCATTGTCGGAGGGTAGACCTGTGTCTTGTGCTTTTGTCAACAGGACCTCTGCTTCCTCGAGTCTCTTGAACTGCATGGCTGTCGTTCCTTTGATCATATAGAAATAGGCTCGGTTGGCACTATACAATAACCTGGGAAAAAATGTGAGACCCAGTCGCTTTTCTGCACCCAGGAAATCTGCTTTTTGCATCAACATGGCCGCAGATTGTACCGTACCCAATAATAAATATCCCACCAGCAGGATGAGTCCGATCAGGAAGAAGGGAAAGGCATACCAAAATCCATATGCGAACGCCAGGATGGTTCCACCAATGAATGACAGTGCAATCAGCGCAAATCGCAGGTATATATTAATTGTGAACATGTTCTCAATTTGTTTGTGGCCGCAAAGTTAATAGTTCTGTCACAAAGGGGGCATTTAAAAAAAGACTGTAGTCAACTGGGGGTGGAAGAAAATCCACGGGTGTAAATCGTTTTGCTCAGAAATAAACCCTTATTTTGGCGGCACAAACAATTTCTTGATGGAACCGCTTAAATATCAACTTCGATCAACAGAAAAGACACCAGTCAGAATTTGGCAAAACTCGAAGGAGGCATCAAAACATGTCGCCCGCTCTATAGCCCTTGCAGTTAGGCAAAAGCAACAGGAGGGTGAGACTATAGTTCTGGGACTGGCGACTGGTTCCACACCTATTCAATTGTATAGAGAGCTGGTTCGTATCCATAATGAAGAGGAATTAAGCTTCTCCAATGTGATCACATTCAACCTCGACGAGTACTATCCCATGCAACCGAAAGATGCAAGAAGTTATGTCCGGTTTATGCATGAGCAGCTTTTTGATCATATCGACATTGACCCAAAGAATATACACATACCTGATGGCACCATTCCCATGGAGCAAATTGGAGCCTACTGCACAGAGTATGAGGAGCAAATAGAAGCCGCCGGGGGAATTGATATCCAGGTCTTAGGTATCGGTCGGACAGGACATATCGGATTTAACGAACCAGGTTCATGGGAGAGTTCAGTCACACGCTTAGTCAAACTGGACAACATCACAAGACATGATGCCATCAAGGATTTCTTTGAGTTTGATAAGGTTCCGTACCGGGCTATCACCATGGGTATTGCCAGCATATTTAAAGCCAAGCAAATCTACTTGCTGGCCTTTGGGATGCATAAGGCTGACATTGTACGAAGAGCGGTGGAAGGCGATATCAGTGCTACTTGTCCAGCTACGTTTCTTCAGAAACATGAGCATGTGCGCTTTATCCTGGATCAGCAAGCAGCTGCCTCACTTACCAAGGTGAAGACTCCCTGGCAGGTAGGTCTCTGCAACTGGACAGACAATTTAATCGCAAGAGCCACCACCTGGCTTTCACAAAAGATTGGAAAGCCCATCTTGAAATTGACCGATGAGGACTACAATGAACATGGCCTCAGTGACTTGATTGTAGAACATGATAGTGCCTACAATCTCAATATTAAAGTCTTTAACCGTCTCCAACACACCATCACAGGATGGCCTGGCGGTAAACCCAATGCTGACGATTCACAACGACCCGAAAGAGCCCTCCCAGCGCGAAAGCGTGTCATCATCTTTAGCCCACACCCTGATGATGATGTAATATCAATGGGTGGCACATTCATCAGACTGGTCGAGCAGGGGCATGAAGTGCATGTTGCCTACCAGACCTCCGGAAATATTGCAGTACATGACCATGATGCCCTGCGATTTGCCGAATTCCTCCGCGAGTTTTCACCACATCTGGACATCGAGCCCGACAAATCAAAACAGTTACATAAAAAGATCGTTAAGCATCTGGATAAAAAGCAGGCCGGTCAAAAAGATCTGCCGGAGATCAGAACGATCAAAGGACTGATACGAAGAGGAGAAGCGAGAGCAGGAGCTCGTGTTTGTGGTCTTGAAGATGAGCACATTCATTTCCTCGATATGCCATTTTACGAAACGGGGCTTGCCACCAAAGGGCCTATAAGTAAGAAAGATATATCCGTCATCTATGACTTATTGGAAAAAGTTAAACCCCACCAAATATATGCTGCCGGCGATTTGGCAGATCCCCATGGCACCCATAGGGTATGTCTGGACGCCATCCTTAGAGCTATGGACAAAGCCAAGGGTCAACCCTGGCACAAAGACTGCTGGCTGTGGTTATACCGAGGAGCATGGCATGAATGGAATATTGACCAGATCGAAATGGCCGTTCCATTAAGTCCTACTGAACTGGCTATGAAGCGTAAGGCAATTTTTATGCATCAGTCGCAAAAAGACAGACCTCCGTTTCCCGGAAATGATGAACGAGAATTCTGGAAACGCGCAGAAGATCGAAATAAAGAGACCGCTCAGGCGTACCATCAACTCGGATTGGCTAACTATGAAGCAATGGAAGCATTCGTACGGTGGAAATTTGACAAGCAAAGCATCTAATACATACTTCTAGAGGGGATAAATGTTAAAATATCAAGTTTTTTGCATTAGGATTTTACTTTATAAATCTTATTCCCTTATATTTGATATCGAAAAATAGTTTTGAGTGTGTTCGTAAAAGCCGCAGTATCAAAAGGGATACTGTGGTTTTTTTTTTGCTCAATTTTTCAGAATCAAGTTCCCATCTACGTCAATTGCTGACCCTTCCCTAAATACTTTCAAAAAGACTTCATTGTAAAATTTATCTGTCAACTCCTTGTCTCTCTTTGTCCGATAGAGACGGTTGTAAAGCAGCATGCCACCTGGAAGCAGACGATTCTGGACCTGCTCTAGCCCATCAGTTCGTTCAAAGAATCCAGGAATAACGTCTTCTATGAAGACATCCACAATAATGACATCATACTTTGTCGTATTCGATTGAAGGTAGATTGCAGCATCGGCATGCACTACCATGACCTTATTTTTCAATCTCGGAAGGGTGTATTTGGATGCTAACTCAATGACGGTTTCATCCAACTCTACGGCGGTGATGTGATAATTTTTTCCAAACACTGACTCCAGCATGAAGGGAACACTACCTAGCCCCAGTCCCAGCAACAGTACATTGGCTCCGTCGGGAGGCAGCTCCACCTTCCTAAATGCCCGAAGAAAATTCAAATAGAGATCATCGAAAGAATAGATGGACTTCTCGGTGGAAAGCTGAAACCGATTTCGTACTAAGCTGATTTGTAAGGTGTCGTGGTCGTCACTGCGCAGTGTCTCCAATGGGACATCAACAATATAACTCAGCCATCTTTGCCACCAGTGAATCTTTCCTTGAGAATCCATTAGTTCGATCTATCGACAGAGGTGACGTCAAAGATAGATTGCAACATCTGCCGGTGCTCCGAATCAAGAATCATCCCCTTAAAAGACCATAGTGAACTGGCCGCCTCCAGGGCTTTATCGATCTCATAGACTTCACCGTTACCCCAGGCAAAAGAAGGTACATGTGGTTTGGGAAAGCCCTGTCCGAAGACATGTGATGATACACCAATAACCGTCCCCGCACCAATCGTAGTTTGAATAGATGTGCGAGCGTAATCACCCATGAAAAACCCACACTTTAGTGCATCCGTTCTGACGACCTCTTTACGGGCATAGTTAAATACCTTGACCGGTGTAAAGGTGTTCCTCAGGTTTGAATTGGTAGTTAATGCCCCCAAATTACACCAGGACCCAATTACTGAATCACCAATGTATCCTTCATGACCCTTGTTCGAATAGCCCTGAATCAGGGTATTCTTTAATTCACCAGCCACTGTGGAGCGAGGTCCGACAGAAGATCCACCATAGATATTAGCATGCATCTTAATCACACTTGACTCCCCGATATACACAGGTCCACGAATTGCTGCACCATGCATCAGATGTGCATTTTTATCTATCACGATAGGTCCCTTATCAGTGTTGAAGAATACACTTTCCACCCGGGCAGAAGGATGTCGGTAGACGGGAAAGTTCCCATGATTGTCCTCTCGATTAAAGGATTTCTTATCATATCCCATCAAAGCACAGTCCTGAATGATTTGCTCTGCCATGATCGTTGGAAGCTGCCAAAGGTTCCGTAGGGTTCGAACTTCATCATGTGTCAGTTCATAGCCCACAAGATCATCCATTTCACGGTTATTTAGCAACCGGTCAAATTGATCCCGCGGAAGCCTTGCACCCATGAGTTCTCCGTCCACCATGATGGCCTCATTGAGCGCCAATCCATCAAACAGTAACTTGATGGATTCGTCAGCAATCAGAGATCCATTGATCAGGAGGTTATCGTCTTGAATATTTAGCGGATAAACTGCACTGAGATAATCCTCGGTAATATAGCTCACGGAGGCCTTGGGATAGAATTGTCTCCATCGCTCTGTTGCCGATAGGATACCCACCCGCAACTCACTCACGGGTCTAGTAAAAGTGAGTGGTAAAAGGGATGTGCGAACTTCGCTGTCGAATAAAATTATGTGGTTCATGGTACAAAAAAAGCCTCATGAAAGATCACGAGGCTTTTGGATAGATATATAATTTGTTAAGTTCTAGCTTTACTCGGTCTCTTTCTTCTTGAATTTCGCAAACTTTTTATTGAATTTATCAATCCGACCTGCGGTGTCTACGAACTTCATTTTTCCAGTGAAGAATGGATGCGACTTACTTGAAATCTCCAACTTCACTAAAGGATACTCCTTACCATCTTCCCAGGTAATAGTATCTCGGGTTGGTGCACAACTCTTTGTCAGAAATGCCTCGTCACAAGAGAAATCTTTAAATACTACCAACCTGTAATTATCTGGATGAATGTCCTTCTTCATATCAATTAAACTTAAAACTGGGGCGCAAAGATAACACTTTCTATGTAAAAGACAATAGCCACATTCTTTACCATAAAATATTTGCTGTCTATGGTAGTAGCTATTTACGAGATACCCCTGAAAAATGCATCCCGAATATGCTTTATTTCGGGTTTTCGGTAAGGTCTGAGTAATACTGATACAATATCAAATCGGACTTCCCAATCATGATCCACCTTTTCCATATAGGCAAGTGCTGCGTCGGTGATTAACTGCTCTTTCGTTGGATTGACAAAAGAATCAGGGCTTCCAAACGATGTGGATGAACGGGTCTTGACCT
>JAUILM010000480.1 GCA_030432855.1 Bacteroidia bacterium | reverse complement strand
CTCGGGATAATTTTTTCGGATCTCATATCCACTGGGCGAAAAAAAGGTGAGAACGATCTGTTGATGGGGATATTCCTTTCTTAGCGCTTCAATCAATGGCCTTCCCTGTTCGAATTCTCCCAGTGATGAACAATGTATCCAGATGGGGCTATCAAATCCAGTCTTTTCCAGTCTTTGCCAGAGGTCTTTTCGTCCGGATTTCCATAGCCGGGCCTTTGCCGAAAATAGCGAGGCTAATGCGATTAGCTTTCCATATATATATATTCCCACAGAGTAGATAGCGAGCATAGACCTATATTAATAGTATCGTGTTGATCTGGAAAGATAGATAGGAATGATCCAGCCTACTTTTCCTCCAATGGAAATATCGGTACGTTGATCAGTGTCTGCAAGTTGCTGATTGTAGTTGTATCCCCGCACACCACTCGTAAAACCTTGCGTGAAATCCAGCCCGATATAGAAGTTTAGCATCCGATCTGCCGACAGGTGAAAGTACCCAATGGATTGATGCAAACTGAATCCTTCTGTGAGCCGGTCATAACCCTTCTGATAGGGGTCGAGAATTTGATTGACCACTTGATTTTCATCCAGGATGCGCACTTTATGACGTAGAATGCCCCCACCAGCTGTCGCGAGAATGCCTGTTCTGTTCTGATTCTTTCCGAAGGCAAATAAATAGCCTGCCTGCAGGCTGAACTGTGACCCACGCATACGCAACTGAACATCTGCAAATTGCATATCGCGGCCGATTATGCCTCCTTCAATCGTTCTCAGATTTGACAACACGTCTTCCTTCACTCCATTGCCAAAAAGAAATCCATACCCTGCCTGAAAATATAGATTGTTTTTGGTCAGATATCCCAGGTCAAAGGCCAGATCAAAATGGCTTCCAAAACGGGTCTTGAAATCAGAAAATGGAAAATCAACCCCGTACGATAGACGGGGCAACAGTATGTCAGAGGTCAGTGGTGATAGATCCAGTGCCTCCTGCTGACAAAGTGCTGTGTGACTGAAAAACACAAACACACAGGCGAGTAGCATATGTGAAATGACACGCATGAGGGACAAAGGTACTATATGATATCATTTAGCGAGTGCTATAATCATGCATGTGGACATTTCCTTTTTCGACAAATAATTACCTTTGGTCCACTAATAAAATTACCATTGAAAAGAATTCTCATTACAGGTGCTGCAGGATTTCTAGGCTCACATCTTTGCGATCGATTTGTTGCTGAAGGTTTCCATGTCATCGGTATGGACAACCTCATTACCGGTTCGCTGGTAAATATTGAACATCTGTTCAAATTGGAGAATTTTGAGTTTTATCATCACGATGTATCAAAGTTTGTACATGTGCCGGGCAAGTTGGAATACATACTTCATTTTGCCTCACCCGCCAGTCCCATTGACTACCTGAAGATGCCCATTCAAACCTTAAAAGTGGGTTCATTGGGCACTCACAATTTATTGGGACTTGCCAGGGCTAAAGGCTCCCGTATTTTGATTGCTTCGACGTCTGAAGTCTATGGTGATCCGCTGATTCATCCACAACATGAGGAATACTGGGGCAATGTGAATCCGGTGGGACCACGTGGAGTCTACGATGAAGCCAAGCGATTTCAGGAAGCCATAACAATGGCCTACCACAATACGCATAAAGTCGAAACCCGAATTGTACGGATTTTCAATACGTACGGACCTAGGATGCGTGTCAAGGATGGACGGGCTCTTCCTGCCTTCATGAGTCAGGCACTACGTGGTGAGCCCATTACTGTATTTGGGGATGGATCACAAACCCGGTCATTTTGTTATGTAGATGATTTGATAGAAGGTATCTTTAGGCTCCTGCATGCCGACTATCATCTGCCTATGAACATTGGGAATCCCTCCGAAATAACTATTAAAGAGCTCGCTGAGGAAATATTGGCATTGGTTGGAAATACCCAATCAACCCTTACCTTTCAGTCCTTACCTTTGGATGACCCCAAGGTCAGACAGCCTGATATCTCCAGGGCCATCGACATCCTGGAATGGTCTCCACAAATATCCAGAACGGAAGGCCTTAAACGTACTTTAGAATACTTTAAATCAGTTGTATAACAAAAAAATATGAGAGCATTTCAGACGATACTGGTCACAGGTGGAGCAGGATTTATTGGGAATCACTTGGTACGTCATCTGGTAAAAAGGTATCCTGAGGTACAGATCGTCAATCTCGACAAACTGACCTATGCGGGCAATTTGGAAAATCTTCGTGATATTGAATCATCGGCCAACTATACATTCGTCAAGGCATGTATTACCGATGAGGAAGCGATCAAGGGAATTTTTAGTCAGTACAAACCCGATGCGATCATTCATTTGGCGGCGGAATCTCATGTAGATCGTTCCATTCATTCACCACTGGAGTTTGTGATGACTAACACAGTTGGTACGGTAAATCTCCTGAATCAGGCGAGGTTACTTTGGGGGGATGATTTCGACAACAAGCTTTTCTATCAGGTAAGCACGGATGAAGTATTTGGCAGTCTGGGTCCTTCGGGATTCTTCAATGAAGATACACCCTATGATCCCCGGTCACCCTACTCCGCATCGAAGGCATCGGCCGATCATTTGGTAAGTGCTTATCGACATACATTTGGCCTTCCCACGGTCATCTCAAACTGCTCAAATAATTATGGACCCTATCAGTTTCCAGAAAAATTGATACCGCTGGTCCTCAATAATATTAGAAATGAAAAACCACTGCCGGTTTATGGTGATGGTTCGAATGTGCGGGATTGGCTTTATGTAGTAGATCATGTGCTGGCGATAGATCTGATCGCGCATCAGGGGGCCCTGGGAGAAACCTACAATGTCGGAGGTCACAATGAGCATCGCAACCTGGAGCTGGTCGAAATCATGTGTGATTTGATGGATGAACGTCTGGGCAATGATGTGGGCACATCAAGAAATCTCATAGAATTTGTAAGAGACAGACCGGGTCACGATCATCGTTATGCCATTGATCCAGCGAAAATCGAACATGATCTGGGCTGGACCCCGACGATAAATATAAATGAAGGTCTTTCTCTCACCATTGATTGGTACCTTGAGAACAATTTGTGGCTGGAGAATGTGACAAGTGGTGCGTATAAATCATACTACGCGCAGATGTACAATGTTGTAGAAAAATGATGAGAACCCTGTTATCTGTTTTCTTTCTGTTTATTGGAATGGGCGTCCTGATGACACAGGTCACGGAAGAACTATTGCGCCAGCAACTGGAAGAAAGAGGTATTGAAGAAAGTGTCTTCCGTCAAAAATTGCAGGAAAGAGGCGTGACCTATCAATCTTTGGAAGAAGTGCCTCCTGAACAGTATCCTGAGATGGAACGTATCGTACAGGAGATTCTTGCAGAAATTGAGCGGGAGCAGGCACAACCGGATCTACCGCAATCTACGCCTGCAGAGGGACCGGGAGCCATTACACCAGCTGAAGTGCAGGCGGTGCAAAGTGCAGAGTCAGCCGTCCTGGAAGGCGAATCTACTGTCGAGGAAGCTGTCACTGAGGCAGTGGCTGAACAACAAACTAATGCACCTCCGGCAAAAATCTATGGACAGGAAATCTTTAGAAATCAAACCCTGAAAGTCTTTCGTCAGGCGGATAATATTAAGCCCCGCAATAACTATCTCCTGGGGGTAGGAGATGAATTGACCATATCCATCTGGGGTGTGTCCATCTTTGAGCGGACTTACACCATCGATGAAAATGGATATATCGCTCCGGCACAAATGCCCAGGATTTATTTAAAAGATCTGACGTATGAGGATGCCAAAAGTAAACTCATGCGTTCTTTCAGGGCTTTCAACCAGTTCACACCTGATCAATTTGAGGTGTCGTTGCGCTATGCCCGCACGATTTCCATAGGCATCTTTGGAGAAGTTTTCAATCCTGGTAATCACACGATTTCAGCTATAAATTCAGCGTTTAATGCGCTGGTGGCCGCAGGAGGACCCACCGATATTGGTACTTTACGAAATATCCGGTGGATCAAAGACGATGGCACCGTCAAGCGGATTGATGTCTATGAGTACATGAATGATCCTACGATCGCAGATCAGTTTTATCTCCATGACAACGACATCCTTCAGATACCGATCGCAGAACGAATCGTTGGGATTGGTGGAGCAGTCTATCGTCCTATGCGATATGAGCTGGTTGAAGGGGAGAATCTGATGCAGCTGATAGAATATGCCGGTGGCTTTACGCCAAATGCATATAAACAAAACATACAACTACGCCGATATGAGAATGATGAGCAGGTCGTAATCGATATACCGCTCAATCAACTGCTGGCAGATAGTGGTGACTTTATTTTGAGAAATGGAGACCAGATTTCTATCCGAAATATTCCCACCATCTTCCGCAACTTTGTTTCGATCACAGGTATGGTGGAATTGGGAGGAGAATATGAGTTGGTACCCACAATGCGGGTATCCGATCTGATCGCCAAAGGAAAACTCCGGGAAGAATCGGAGCGATCCTACGCAGTACTGCGACGAAACAACCGGGACGGCACCTATGACTTCATTCGACTGGACCTGGCTGCGATACTTGCCAATCCTTTGGGACCCGAAAACATTATACTGGCACCCGGTGATCGCTTGCAGATATATAATCGCAGCACCTTTGTAGATGAGTACACAGTGAATGTCACCGGACAAGTGCGACAACCGGGCGCTCTGCCTTTTGACCCGTCACTGAATATGCGCGTGCGGGATGCGATCATGATGGCTGGAGGATTGCAGACTGATGCAACGGATTTTGCCTATATCGTCCGCCGTGATCTGGCGACGGGTGAAGTGGAGTATATTTCTCTCGATGTAAGAAATGCCTGGGAAGACCCCAATTCAAATGATAACATCGTACTGTTGCCCCGGGACGAACTGCGCATACAGTCAAAGGCAAACTTTATCGATGGTGCTACGGTCACCATTGGGGGATCGGTGAGAAATCCAGGGAGCTATACCTATGATGAATCACTGACGATCAAAGATCTGGTGACCTTAGCTAATGGTCTGCGTCTCGAGGCAGCATCCAATCGAGTGGAGGTATCCCGTATTGTCATAGAGGAAAAC
>JAUILM010000479.1 GCA_030432855.1 Bacteroidia bacterium | reverse complement strand
TACTGGGTCAATATGGATTAAAATACCCACTGGATATCTATAATAGTATCCGGGCCACGGCAACGCTACGTCAGGATAAGATTACGTTCCTGGCTTCTGATCAACAATCGCTGGGACGAAGCGATCTTGAATCTCAAAGGCTAGGCATTCGACTAGAGTATGTTTTTGACAACTCTCTGGACATTGATTTAAATATTCGATCCGGGACCCGGTTTAAAGTATATACCGAATTAGTCAAGAAATTTGCATTTTCTATTGACCCATTGTCTTTAAAGCTGAACGAGGGTTTTATGACAGTATTGGGTACGGATGCAAGGCACTACTTCAACTTTGCCAAGCACTCCGTCCTGGCAGGGCGTTTTTCCGCGGGTACATCCTTTGGATCTGAGCGAATACTCTATTTTCTTGGAGGGGTTGACAATGCTTTGATTCCTAAATTCAATAATGATATACCACAACCCCCGGGAGAGGATTTCGCCTTTCGTACGATCAATCCTAACCTCAGAGGGTTTGATTACAATATTCGAAATGGATCTACTTTTGCCTTGTTTAACGCTGAGTTGAGAATTCCCTTTCTGAAATACCTGTCTAGGCGCCCCATCAAGATTTCATTCTTCCGCCACCTTCAATTGGTGGGTTTTGCTGATGTGGGTGCAGCATGGGAAGGCCTTAATCCTTTTGATGATGAAAACCCCATTAACATTGTTCATCTCAGCAACCCTCCTACCGTTAGACTCAAGGTAAACTACTACCGTGACCCTCTGGTGGTTGGCTATGGAGTAGGTGTGCGAACGATGCTTTTTGGATACTTTATTCGATTGGATTATGCCTGGGGCGTGGAAACCCGTCTAGTTCAAAAACCTAAGTTGCATTTAGCTCTTGGGCTTGATTTCTAAAAGAAGAGGAGTGGCATATCAACCAAAACACCGATACAAGAGTAGAAAGGAAAAGTTTGAAACGACAAAGAGGAACACGAAGCTGATCTTAATCTTTGGACTTATTGCCGCGGTTATCCTACTATTTAAAAACAGAGTATACATCTGGGACTGGTTGCGATTTCAGTTCTAATAAGATATAGAATCACCTAGTTCGGGCGTGTCCCAGACCACCACTCCTGTAGTGTCTTTCGCTCGATGCGATACCACAGAGCGAGGTAGGATATGAACAATACTGTGCTTGAAAGGAACAAGACAATAGGACTGGATATCGATGTACTTAGAAGATTACCAAGCCACATGAATAATACGGCAGAACCAATGTATAGTCCAATTCTCATCACAGGATAGGGAACCGGATAGTAATGCCGACCGGTCAAGTAGCCGGCCAAAGCCATAAAGGAGTAGCATCCCAGTGTAGCCCAGGCCATGGCTTCATAGCCGACTTTGGGTACCATGAGAAATGCAATCAGTATCGTAATAATGGCGCCCCCAATGGATATGAGCGCTCCTATGTGCGTCTTGTCCTTTATTTTGTACCAAATACTGAAGTTGTAATACATGCCCAGGAACCAATTGGCCAGCAAAAGAATGGGAACGATATGAATCCCTTCACGATAGTTAGGTCCCAGGATTAACTTGACGACGTCGATATAAAGGATAATCACCAGGAATGCAATGCTGGCTATGAGTGCAAAAGCCTGCGCTACATCTGCATAGGTTTTTTTAGCATTTTTATCGTCTGCCTGCTTAAAGAAAAATGGCTCTGCAGCATAGTTAAATGCCTGGGTAAAAAGATTCATGATAATCGCCAACTTGGCAACCGCACCATATAGCCCACCAGTGCTAAGGTTGTCTTCCAGGCTACCCGGCAGTAGATACTTTAGCAGTGGTACGGCTACGTATTGATTAAACACGCCTGCGAGACCGACGATAATTAGAGGAAGGGCATATCGTGCCATTTTGATCCAGAGTCGCTTGTCAAAATGAAACCTCACCTTTAGGAATTCAGGCAGTAACATTATAAAGACCAGCGCGCTTGCTATTAAATTAGAAATGAAAACCAGATCTAGTCGGTTTTCGAGTGAATAAATCTTGTCAAGACCTGAGTAGCCCTGATCGATGAGCCATGGGCAGCCTTCCAGGAAAAAAAGCACTAAAACCAGGGTAAAAACGATATTGAGAATTTTTATAAAGGCAAACCTCAAAGGACGGTTAGACAGACGTAATCGTGCAAACGGTATGGCTGCCATTGCATCCAAGCCAATAATCATAGCAAAGTAGATGATGTATCGACTCCTGTCTGGATACAACAGCAGATCTGCCAGATCCTGACGAAAAGCAATCAGAGTGATTGTCAATAGCAAAGTGGTACCGATAATAGATGAGGATGCCGTGCTGAAGGCCGTGTGTTCTGCTTCTTTTTTAGAGCCAAAACGGAAGTAAGCAGTTTCAAATCGATAGGTGAAGATGATCAACAGAAAAGCAGCGTACGAGTACAGATCCTGATAAATACCAAATAATGCTCTATCGCTGAACTCTCGGGTGAGGTACATGGTGAACACCACAAAATGAAGTATGCGACCCAGTATATTACTCAGTCCATATATGGCGGTTTCTCCTGCTAGTTGTTTTACTAATGACATAGGCTGACAATGCCCCAAATAAACGGATTTTACCCAGCAGTACAGACGAAAAATATAATATATACTATACCTTTAGATGCAACAAAATGTAATTGATGCTACAATTTGAACTGCTGAAGCAAATATGCGAAACTCCGGGTGCTCCGGGGTTTGAAATGAGAATTCGTGACCTGATACTGCAGAAAGTGAAGCCATTGGTCGATGAAGTGTCAATTGATAGTATGGGGAATGTCGTAGCCATCAAAAAGGGCACTAAGGACAAGAGAGTCATGGTGGCCGCTCATATGGATGAGATCAGCTTCATCGTAACCCATATTGATGACAATGGTTTTCTGCGGTTCCACACATTGGGAGGATTTGACCCTAAAACACTTACTGCACAGCGCGTGATCATTCACGGAAAGCAAGATATCATGGGAGTAATGGGCAGTAAGCCTATCCATCTGATGAAGGGCGAAGAGAAGAACAAGGCAGTAAGTATCAAGGATTATTACATTGATACCGGTCTGCCAGTCGATGAGGTCAATGAACTAATCACGCTTGGCAATCCCATCACCCGAGAACGCAGTCTGATTGAAATGGGTCCCTGTGTCAATGGTAAATCACTGGACAATCGGGTTTCCGTATTTATCCTGATTCAGACTCTTGAAGCATTGAAAGACGAGGCGATTCCTTACGACCTCTATGCCACGTTTACCGTGCAGGAAGAGGTGGGACTACGAGGAGCAATTAACTCAGCAGGTCACATTAATCCTGATTTTGGCATCGGACTGGATGTTACCATCGCGTACGATCTGCCAGGAGCGCAACCACATGAAATGGTCACTAAGCTGGGAGAGGGGACCGCGATTAAAATCATGGACGGATCGACCATTTGTGACTATCGAATGGTTGAATACATGAAACACGTGGCCAATAAAAATGAAATTAAGTGGCAGGCTGAGATACTACCGGCTGGTGGCACCGATACCGCAGGCATACAACGCTATGGACGGGATGGCTCGATCGCGGGGGCGATATCGATTCCTTTACGACACATGCACCAGGTCATAGAAATGGCACATACAGATGATATCACGGCTAGTATTAGCCTTTTAAAACAAGTGATATTAGATCTCGACCAGCACGATTGGAAAATCTAAAAGCAAAGAGATGTGGAAAGAAAGTGAAAACAAACTGAAGAAAACCTTTGAATTTAAGGATTTTAATGAAGCGTTTGGCTTTATGTCAAGGGTGGCTTTGGCAGCAGAAAAAATGGATCATCATCCATGGTGGAGCAATGTCTACAACCAGGTCAACATCGAACTTTCAACACATTCAGCTGGAGACGTTGTGACGGATAAAGACCACCGCCTGGCAAAAAGTATTGATGCGATTTATAAGACCTTTGAATAAGAATACCCGAGAATGACACCTTTTGAAAGCAAGTTGCCTGATGTGGGAACTACGATATTCACGATCATGTCCGCCCTGGCCAAGGAACAGGGAGCCATTAATCTCTCTCAGGGATATCCTGACTTTGATTGTGATGATGCCTTGAAAGAAAAGGCCTATGAGTATATGACCAAAGGCCTAAATCAGTATGCTCCGATGCGCGGAGTGGATGCACTTCTACATGCGATAGCAGACAAAATAAAGTTCATGTATGGGCTTGAAGTCAATCCGGGCACTGAAGTAACTGTGACCAGTGGAGCCGCTGAGGGCATTTACTCTGCTATCACCACGATGGTGAGACCCGGAGATGAAGTAATAGTAATTGACCCCGCCTATGATTTATATAAGCCCGCAATAAAGCTTAATGGTGGAGTTGCAGTCATTTATTCTGTCAAGGCCCCTGAGTTCACCATTGATTGGGACCAGCTGGAGTCTCTGATCACGGATCGCACAAAACTCATCATGATTAATACGCCTCATAATCCGATTGGTCGTATCATGAGTGCAGAAGACATGGAAGCATTGCAAGACATAGTCCTTCGACATGGTATCTATGTCATAAGTGATGAGGTGTATGAGCATTTGGTGTTTGACGGTAATCGGCACGAAAGTGTGCTGCGATATCCGGCCCTCTTTCAAAGGTCTTTTGTAGTGTTTTCATTCGGAAAAACCTTCCATAATACGGGTTGGCGAATCGGATATTGTGTCGCACCCAACGCTCTGATGGGTGAATTTAGAAAGGTGCATCAATTCAATGTCTTTTCAGTCATTACCCCCATTCAATATGCCATTGCAGATTACTTGCAGGACAGAGACACGTACATTAATCTACCGGACTTCTTTCAGGAGAAAAGAGATTTTCTCCGCCATTCTCTGGAAGAAAGCCGGTTAAAACCATTGCCCAGCTATGGTAGTTATTTTCAGCTGTATGAATATGGTGACATTAGTGATTTGTCTGATGTGGAGTTTTCAAAATACATCACAATAGAGCATGGTGTTGCAGCCATTCCGATCAGCGTGTTTTACTCAGAGCCTGATCCGGATGAGCGCATTATTCGGTTGTGTTTTGCAAAAACAGAAAAAGTACTGGCAGCTGCCGCAGAAAGAC
>JAUILM010000478.1 GCA_030432855.1 Bacteroidia bacterium | reverse complement strand
TCTTCTGCCTTCCGCTTGGCTTCGTCCAGCAATGGGGCATCCTGACTCAGCGAAGCCATACTGTAGGAGTTGTCCACAAAGATGCTTACCAGTTTCTGACCCTTCTTAACCTCGGCGCTTTGCTTGATAAAAGGTTGTGCAAAACCCAATACCAGGAATAGGACCGCCAGAAGTCGACAAAGTAGGGTCAATAGATTCTTTAGGCGAGACCGGATACTGGACTCTTCTTTCACCTCTTTTAGAAAGCGGACATTGGTAAACATTACTTTCTTATATCGTCGAAAGTAAAATAGGTGAATGATCACCGGAATAGCCAGCGCCGCTAACGCACCAAGAAAAAGGGGGTATAAAAACTGCATAAGTTTGTAAAAATAGTAATGCCAGGCCTTTTTTCAACCCAAAGTTTGACATTGAGCGAGCACAGCCATTCTACAACGAATATCCTGCGAGCTTCATTGCCGTTGTCAAGACAAATCACTGATACTAATTGTTGAGCTTGAGAGCACTTATTTCCTACGCATCCGGTAGCGCTTATAGGCAAAAGTCGCTCCGCCAAGAGTGAATACCGTTGCCATCACGATCAGCAGTAAGGAGATCATTGAGATCCTTCCACGCAAGACCGCCAGTAATATGATAGCAATGAGTAAAACTGTGGGAAGTTCGTTAATCAGTCTAAATCGCTGGGATGATGTTTTAGTAACACCCCGCTGTAATTTTGCGATGGTATTGCCACAGTAAAAATGATAGCCCACCAAAATCAGCACTAATGTGAGTTTGACATGTATCCAGGGTTCTTTTAGATATTCTGGTACGGTAAATAGCATGGCGATGCCGGCTATCACTGTTAATATCATTGCGGGAGTCGTGATGATGCGATAGAGTCTAATTTCCATGATATGATACTGCTGCACTAAGATTGATCGTGCAGGTTCCTCTTTTTTGAAAGCTTCCGCGTGATATACAAACAACCTCACCAGGTAGAATAAGCCTGCAAACCAGGCAACCATTGCAATAAGGTGCACTGCTTTAAATGCTAGTAGTGACATGGTGACTTAGATTGTAAATAATGGTGTCATGCAAGGTAAAGGTATGGGTCGAAATAAAAAACACTAAATTGGTCTGCATTTCAGAACCAATAGTTTACATCCTCGATTTACCTTTTCGAATTTTTTAAGCTGAAGAATGAACAGAACTCTACTTCTACTCGCGGTCATGGTGGTTTTGGTTTCTGATTTGTCTGCACAGATGATCAGGCCCTCCAAGCCACTGAGCTTAATGCATGCTACGACTCACCAGCATAAGAACTTAGGTGGTGAAAAAGAACTTTCAGCAGGTACTCCCACAACCGTACCGCTTCAATCTAATTTTCTGGTGAGTGAAGAGATTATCGGTCAAAGTACGTATGATCTGCAGACCAACAGCAGCAGTCAGAGTCGTCTGCTCGTGGGAGATGATGGGACGATCACCGCTGCCTGGATTCTCAGCAGATCATTCATGGAGGACTATGCAGATCGGGGTACAGGTATCAACCAACGGTCAAACGGAGTCTGGAATGCCATACCGGATATGAGGATAGAGGGTAGCCGGACGGGTTGGCCTTCGCTCATTCGATTAGGAGACAATTCACTACATGTTACGGCGCATGGTAGTACCAATCTGTTGCAGACGATGAAATTTAATGAGGGAGCATGGGTGCCTTCGGAGATACCAAACGCGACACCTTTTGGACTTTTATGGCCGAGATCAGCAGCAGGTGGTCCCGATGGCAATACAATACATGTTATAGGTCTTACAACGCCTAGTGGTGCGTTGGGTGGAGAAATATATGAAGGTGTAGATGGGAATCTATTGTACTACCGATCACTGGATGGAGGTGAAACCTGGGATATCGCTGACCAGACTTTTGAAGGAATCGATAGCACTACCTATGCTTTCATAAGCGCAGATAACTACACGCTGGTGGCCCGAGATGAGACTATCGCCATGGTTGTATTTGGAGAATGGGGAGATATCGCCTTGTTTAAATCCACAGATAATGGAGCAACATGGCCTAAAACCGTCATCAGTGACTTTCCACTCGACGGCTATGTTATCAACTCGGGATACACGATCGATGAGATCCCTGAGGATCCTTTTGCACCGGACTCACTGGCCATATACACTTCGGATGGCAGTGGATCGGCGGTCATTGATGCTACGGGAATGGTTCATGTGACGTATGCAGATGCATATGTGATGGATGAGGATACATCTGACAATGTGAGCAGCTTTTTTCCGGGATGGTCTGGTATTTCTTACTGGAACGAATCTATAATGGACCCTCTCTTAGTGGGAGAGCTTTTGGATGTCGATGGAAATGATACCATAGATATTGAGTTTGATGATATTCCTCGCTATGGCAACAGCACTATCACATCAATGCCAACCATGGCGATTGATGATCAGGGAGGTATTTTTATTGTGTACTCAGCAGTCTCCGAAGCCAACTACAATGAATTGGATGAGCAAAACTATCGGCACCTGATCGCTATCAAATCAGAAGACAATGGCCAGACCTGGAGTCCGGGCTACGATTTGATCAATCCGGAAATCTCTGATCCCGAGTTTTATGAGTTTGTGGAAGCCGTTTACCCCTCAGCCTATCCGTACATTGTAGATGATACCATGCATCTGATCTATCAGCAGGATTTCATACCGGGTCATCGTTTTATTGATTCACTGGATGCCTTTGCTGACAACTTTATTGTGCACGTACCACTTGCGGTAGGTGACATTCCCTCCGGAGAAATTGTTTCTTCCAATGACTTTGCCTATGAAATACCGGTGAAGGTTTATCCGACGATCACGGTGGATGATGTGCAGATTGAATGGTCACAGTGGTCGGAGACGCCGATCAACGTTCAGGTTTTTGATGTCCTGGGCCACCAGGTACATGCTGAAAGAATTACTACTGAGCGTCCGAAGATCTCGCTGTCAGAATTTGCCGCAGGGTCTTACTACCTGCGCTTCAGCTCTGAAGAGGGTTACGCACTGCGAAAAGTAATCAAGCATTGAAGTTTGTGATGAGGTAATCTTTTGGACCTTCCCAGGTACTAACTCGGTGAACCCTCATTGTTTGTGGGGATTTCTCAATGATGATTCCCTTGAAAAAATCCTATTTTTCGTCTTCCAAGTGGCATGTGAAAATGTACTTGGACTTCACTCAAATCGAAGAGACTATAGAAATGTCTGGATAAGCCAGCAGGAGAGTACAAGGGTTCTTGCATGGTTTGTATATGCAAATCGTTGGTCTATAGGTTTTTATGTGGGGATTCCATATTTTTTATAGTCCGGAGTCTCTGAATAGGTGGTCATTCTAAAATAATTCAATTCAGGCAGGACATTTCCGATACTTAATACACAGTGATATGAAAAGCATCTTCAATAAGACATCACTTTTAGAAGATTTGAAAGCAGGAGGAATCAAGAGACAGCGAGCTATCGCTACCATTTATAACGATAGCAAGCTGAAAAATCAGATTATCGCTTTTGTAAGTAAAAACAGTGGAAGTCGAGATGAAGGTATTGACATATTTCACGAAGGTATTATCGCATTGGACGAAAACGTGCGAAATAACAAATACCGGGGGGATGGAAATCTCAGTGGCTATTTGTACTCCATATGTCGCTATCTCTGGCTTAATAAGATCAAGCGGAATAAGCGAATGGAATATACGGAGGACGAAAGTCGACTGGATCAGGTTCAGTACGAAAATCCTGAATCACTCTCTCTGGACGATGAGAAGAAGGAAGTGATAAACGATCTGCTCAGCAGATTGGGTGAAAAGTGCAAATCGATTTTACAACTGTGGAAGCTGTCTTACAGCATGGAGGAAATAGCAGAGAAAGTAGGCCTCGATAATGCCGGGATAGCCCGGAGGCAACGGTACAACTGCTATCAGAAGTTGTTGAAGATTGTGGATCAAGAATCAGATTTGAAGAATTTTTTAAAAACAAGCTAACATGAGCAGTCAGGAAAAAATAGAAATGATCGAGCGCTATCTGGCAAATGATATGTCAGAGGAGGAGCGGAGAGGTTTTGAGGCAGAGGTCGGTCAGGATAGTGATCTTGCCTCGGAGCTGGAACGAAGACAGACAGCCCACAAGGCACTTGATTTCCTCATCAGCGAAGACCTTCGCAGTGAGCTCAAGGCTATGGAAGCCAAGGAAGGCAAAGTAGTGACCATGAAGACCAAAAGGACTTCATACATATATAAGATGGCTATTGCCGCCAGCTTCCTGATACTAATTGCAGCATTTTTCATCTTCGGCCCAGGAGGTCAAATGAGCGGAAGTCAGGCCGCCCTGGCATACTACGAATCTCCTGATTATAGTATGAGGGGATCCACAAATCAGGTCGTGGAGTTGACTTCGGGTCTGACCGCCCTGAGTAATGGAGATTTTGAAGAAGCTATCTCGCAACTAAGTAGCATCACACCGGATGCCGAACAATATATCAGTGCCACCTATTATCTGGCACATGCATACTTCCAGAATGAGCAGTATGGGCAGGCCCAAGAACGATTCGAAATCGTAGCTAATAGTGGCGACATACGCTTTCTGGAGTCTGCAGAATGGAACCTTGTATTAAGTTGTCTTGCCCAGGAAAACAGCCATTGTGAGCAAGAAATTGAAAAAATCACGAGTAACCCAGGACATCCTTACCATCAAAATACACTTATGGTTGTAGATGAATTAAAATAACCAAAAGTTAAAACCTAAAACGTCATGAAAAACAAATCAATACTCACGCTGCTGATTGCTGTACTGGTGGCCCTTGGAACCAGTGCTATGCAAGCCCAAAACAGTGATAAAGTGACTCAACGAAATACAGGTGTACGAGTGAACAGAGCACCGATTGGACTTCCTCAGGATAACCAACAAAATGATACCGATCCGGAAGTTGAGGAGGAGTTCGATGAGCAATTTGAACCAGAGAATAATGAACCCATCTTTCTGGACCCCGAGGAAGAATTCCGTCGTCAGGAAGAACAGTATAGGAGAAGTGAAATTGACTTCCAAAGAAGTGAGCGTGATAGACAGCGTTCTGAAGTAGAGTACACTTTCAATGAAATAGAACGCACGTTT
>JAUILM010000477.1 GCA_030432855.1 Bacteroidia bacterium | reverse complement strand
CCGATGGTGTATACATTTCTCCGATATTTGGAAAAATTAAATTCAGATCACTGTGCGGAACCCCAAACCATTGGGCAATTTCCCCAAAATATTCATCCGTGGATAATGTGGGAATTAATCGACCTAAATACACTTCTAATGGATTGGCGGCTCCCTGTGCCAACGAAGGATAATCACCATGAATCATTCCTCCATTAATTAAATTGGGTCCACCCGTTACCAGGGCATTTCCACCCCAGGCATGATCGGATCCATCACTATTGGGATTTAAAGTCCGGGCAAAATCAGAAATTGTCATAGTCAGCACACAATCATCTGTACCCAGAGTTTCCATGGCATTTTGGAAGTCAAATAATCCCTGACTCAGGGCACCCAGCATCCCGGCCTGATTTGCGAGCAATCCATCATGATGATCCCAACCACCAAACGTCATAAAAAATACCTGGCGCTTAAATCCCAGCCCCTGTCTGACACTGATAGTCTGGGCTATGGTCTTAAAAGCCTCACTCACGGGGTTATCTGCAAAGTCATTTGCTCCAAAATTATGAGCCTCCTGAAAAGCCTCATTAAACTCGATGAAAGCATCCCGGGAATTCTTAAGGACATTGATATAGGTTTTATGAAAAATATCCTCGTAATACTGTCCCAGCATACTGTCGATCGCTGTAGTACGCATGGAGTCCACAATCCAGTCTGTATCGGGATTGTAACCACTCATGCCCACGGCACCTCCCGATGGGTCTATAGCATACTCGACACTGTTGTCTCCGGTTTGAAAAATATTGGAACCCGACAATGAAATATTCATGGAAATATTTTGATTGGGATTCATATCGCCAATCAGATCCGCCATTTTACCAGCCCATCCTTTGGCTAGTCTTTGATTGGGGATCCCTGTCTGCCACTGCTGAATCTGATCCGAATGGGAAAAAAGGCCAATCGGAAGATTCGTTCCGTTGTCATAATTCTCTTTTGTAGTTGTTTTGTTTAGCAGCGTACCCACATTACTTATAAATGCCGCCCGATTGGTATTAAAAAGCGTGCGGACACCTCCCATAGAGGGATGTACACCCCATTCCTTACTTCCTTCAGAATAGTCTAAACTAAGTAATGAACCTTGCGACAGTGCCAGATTTTTCCTCGTACTGCTATATATACCGTGATGTGTTTCATCTGATGGTACTAACATATTAAAGGAATCATTACCTCCTGCCAACAATACACAAACAATCGCTTTGTAATCATTCGCGCCATTCACTGCCGTATTGGCCATGGCGGCTGCATTCATTCCCTTCAGATTTAAGATGCTATTGACGAACGTCAAATAGCCCATTCCGGCGCAGCTCATCTGGCCGAAAAAACGTCTTCTGGAATAGTCCGTTTTACTGAGATACTTCATATTAGTAGCTTCTGAAAAAAATTATCGGGTAATGGAATAATCGGCAGATAATAAGGCAAGGTGCATACCGACACGCACACGATTCTCCGCATGATTGTGCCAATGATAATCCGGATTAAATCCATTTAAGGCTGACCGAATAATAAATCGTGTCCGGTCAGTCATTCTCCCTCCGAGAATATGCTTGTCCAACCAATTTAAATAAGTCTCCGAATCTTCAGCCAAAGGCAATAAATCATCAATAACCCAATCTACCTCCGTATGGTCCATATAGTCACCCAGCCAGGTATTCATCAATTGACCCCAGGGCACTGTCCATTGATGGGATGCATTAATATACCCCACACTACTTCGAGCATCATGCAATTTAAATTCAGGGGCGACCAGTCCCTGGTCCTGAATATCCCCATGCGGTGTATCGTCTGGCAGGAAGAAATTAAATACACTGGGGGAAGCAAATATATCCTGATTAATTCGCTCGAAAACGAAGTAGTTATTATTCCAATAAAGTCCGTTGGGATTATATTTTTCCACATTTCTTAAGAAGTGAGTATACCTCCACAGGGGTTCCTGCAATCTGCTATTAGCTACATCCGATTGATAGGACGGGTTGCGTGCTTCATCGTGTAATAAAATAGCCTTTACCACCGCGCCCAAATTGCCTCTCGTTCCGTTACCATCATTATTAAATACTCCAGCAACATCAGAAATGTATTGCGGTGAGGGATTTGATTTCACTAACCGTTGTATTAGTCTCCGACTGATGAAGGGCCCTACATTGGGATGATCTGCAATAATATCCAGCGCTGCGTTCAATTCCACCATGCCTGATGTATCGGGATCAACCGTTTCACCCAGGAATGTCTTTGGACCATTTTCGTGTTGATCCGGATCCGTCTGCCACCAGTACATAGGTGGTGGTCCGTTATCATACATAATCATGGGTACCGTAAGATCGGCTTCCCACAAGCCCATTCCCCAATGTGGTGGATCTGATGTCAAATGCGGTAGAGTACCGCCATAGCTCAGACCGGTAAGCACTTTTGCGAGTCCATTAATGTCCGCATTCGTATAGGTAGGAATTTCATTGCCACCCTGTGTTTTCCGTGATCCATCCTGATTTAATTCATACAGACCGATGGAAAATAACTGCATAATTTCACGAGCATAATTTTCATCCGGATGCTGATTGAGAGAGTCAACTGTTTTTGGATTATTGGCGTGGCTCAAATAGTGGCCCATACAAGCATGTAATGTGACACTATCAATTAATTCCCGATAACTACCAAAAGCGTTTTGGAGAAACATGTCGTAATAGTCTGTCAAACCATCTCCATATCCCTCCAAATCGGAAAATCGAGAAACCACAAATATTTCCGTAAATGCAGTCGCCACCCGATGACGCAAAAGATCTTCTGTAAAGCTATGCACTGACCACCAAGCATAATTAAATTCCTGCCAACCGGGTCGTCTGGGTAGGAGCGTATCATGCACACCCCCTGCACTCAATGAATCGACTATCTGGTCGAAAATTGAATTTAATGCCGGCGTGAGAAAATCCGGATCCCCCGCCATCTGAGCATCAATCCATGCTTCATAGGCTTGTAGTGGTGGTAGACCTGAATTTAGAATTGAATTTACATGGGAAGAATCAAACCCAAGTGTTGCCTGATTTAAAAAGCGGCAAACATCAAAATAATCAGCCAACATGCCCGATCCATCAATCGTCTTTATAGCATTGGCGCTATCCATCCAAATGGATTCGAGGTGACTACTGCTGGCAGTAACTGATATACCATCACTATTACCCGCTCCAAGGTAATTCTGACTATGGAGCTGAAGAGGTAAGATTATCCATGCTACTGCCAATGTTGCAACACACTTCAACATAGGGGGAAATTTATAACAGTACCGTGGATCGGAATAAAAGGGTAGAAATCTCTTGCGCATTTATTGTTATTGGAATTAACGACAAAGCCAAGAGTACGTCCGTAAACAAATATTGAACGAAAAGATAATATCTATCTTGTATCAGGAAAAGAAAATCCCAATCTTTTTTTCATTCAAGCTTTTGACCACAAAATTCTAGCCAAATTTAGCGGAATATCGATGCGCATTAAAAGTTCCTCAATAATGCCATCCCCATTGCAACTAATATGTTAAAGCGCGAGGTAATGCATTGGGTACATATGGAGCACCCGCTGCCTCTAAATCACTTCTTAATTGCAGAATATCTCCATTCAACACTTCATTGAGTGCAGTAATGAATGTTCGGAATCTTGATTGCACATGTGAGAATGCATCCCTGTGAGTCTGTGTGGGATCACTACTGGAATACTTGGCCTCATACATGATATTTCCTGCAACACCAGCTATCGATGGGGGAAGGTCAATGTCCAATGTCGAAGCTATTCGATCCCCCAGTAGCTCACGCTTTAGTGCATTGATCTCAAGCTGAATATTCTGCACTCTGTGTAGATATTCAAACTCATCAATTTCAGATCGTGTGATGGCTACCTTCATATGATTCAATTCCGTTTCTAAATCACGGATGATTCTGCTAGCCCCACTAACTGCTGCATCCAGCATTGTCAACTCCTTTTTAAATGCAGTAACAGATGCAGGCTGCTCGGCCGGTAGTGTTTGATGATCCAGTGGGATCACCTGGAATGATTTGGGACCAGCCAGCAGAGTAGATGAATCTCCGGCACTTAAGTACATCTCCACCTGATAGCTCCCAGGCTCCACCTGATGTCCTTCATCACGACCCGCAAAGGGATTGTAAAAAGAAGGTCCCTGAAGACTGACGGGGTCTTTTGAAGCATACCGTAAATCCCACGAAATACGTTGCACCCCTTTAGCTGGATTTGCACTTAACTTGCGTACGATGTCCCCATCCTCATTCTTAATATAAAAGTGGATTTTAGGCCCTATCTCTTCACTTTCCGCCAGAAGTGCATCATAATTCGGATATGCCACATCACCATCCTCCTTCTGTATCTCACCTTCCTGACTCCGCCTTTGATCTTCCAAAGACTTGACATCTTCTTTGAGATAGTACGTGATAATTGCCTCTGGTCCCAGATTTTCTCCCAGATAATAATTATCTCCCTGAAATGATTTACCTGGGAGTCCCAGTGGGTACGACCATTCCCAGAGATCTGCATCGCGAGTTTCAAATAATGCGGCCTCTGCCATGAGAGTCTCTTCATCCATACTTCTCAGACTTGAGTAGTCATCAAGCACATAAAAACCCCTGCCGAAGGTACCCAGCACGAGATCGTTTTCACGTTCCTGAATGGCTATATCTCTGACGGCAATTGTTGGCAACCCATTATTGAGTTGCTTCCAGTTTTCACCACCTGCATTTGAGAAATGAACTCCAAACTCCGTTCCCACAAAAATCAATTGCGGATCCATATGATCTTCCTCTATAGCATACACGGATCCTCTCTCTGGAAGACCCGCACTAATGCTCTCCCAGGACTGTCCGTAGTCGGATGACTTAAACACGTAGGGCTTAAAATCTCCATATTTATGATGGTTGAATGCAACATAAATGACACCAGCATTGTGATGTGAAGCCAATACTTCATTGACATAACTGGTATCGGGAGCACCTGGAATGACAATACTGGACCACGAAGCTCCTCCATCGCGGCTCAACTGTACGAGACCATCATCGGTGCCTACCACCAGCAGATTTTGATCCAGAGGAGACTCACTAAAAGCGACA